>PFAA01000005.1 GCA_002778715.1 Candidatus Campbellbacteria bacterium CG10_big_fil_rev_8_21_14_0_10_35_52 | reverse complement strand
CGATTGACGACCAGTAAACTTTTTTAAGTTTTTTTAGAAATTTCATATAGATATATATAAAGTATCTATTATAAAAAATAATATATCAACTGTATTTTATGTAAAACTTTTTCTCCACTTTGCTTATTGCCTGCGTAAAAGCAAATTAATATCTTCATCGGCTATATTTATCGCTTCTCCAAGCCGCGCTTTGCCTGATGTTACCGACTCAATCATTTCTCTAAAAATATTATTTACTTTTTCGCTATCGGGCTCAAGCCATGCTTTAGACATAAGAGCCGAATCATAAAATATTGACATAAAAGGGTCGTCTGGCCTATTTGAGAGAAGGTCTCTTCGCGCTGGCGGTAATTTTAACTTATCAGATAAAAAAGCAACGCTATTTTGATTTGTAAGAGAGAAAGCGGCGGCAAAAGCTCCATTAGGATTTTTAGAAGCGCGCGGTATGGCAAAAGCGCTCATCTTTCCATATGTTATATTGACGCCTGAATCTTTTGATTGAGGCATTAAAGCCGTGTCAAAATTAAGATTTGGATTAGCGCGATTTATGTCGGAGAGTTCGCTTGCAAATCCAAAATAAATCGCTAAATCCCCGGCGATAAACGATTGTCTTGAGTTTGGAAGCGCTCTATTCCATGAATATATTGACTTTGCAGGATTAGAAAACTCGGTATAAAATCGCGCGGCGGCTTCAGCGGGAGATGTCGCAAAACCCAATTTGTCGGCGAGAGTTGATTTAAGCTGTTCATTTAGTAAAGCGACTATCGGATTGCCTGATTGCATTATGAGAGTAGACAAAATTTCTTTAGCATTCTCAATATTTCTAAATTCTCCAAACGCCACCAAACTTCGCGTAATATTAGAAGCAGTATCTCTTTGTGTTATTTTCGGACTCAAGACAAAAAGCTCGTTCCAATATCGCGGCGGGACGGAAACACCCGCTGTCTGAAATATATCTCTGTTCCAATACATAACAAGCGGGTCAATGGTAAAAGGAAAACCGAGCATTCCTGTTTGCGTTAAATATAGTTCGCCTTCTTCTATAAAAATATTTTTAAAATCTCTTGATGGAAAACTCTTATAAGGTATTTCTATTATTTTGTCTTGATTGCGGAGTATAGAATTATGATTAAGCAAGAAAAGGTCTGGTCCGACACCTGATGCGAGAGCTTCTATAAATTCGCTCTCATATGTTTTTTCATCTTTTTTTATATACTTAACTCCTAAAAAATTTTTGTTTTCAGTTGAAATTTCTCTTAATAAATCATTCATAACGGTTTCCGAAACCGTTCCCCATATTTCCACATTGCCTACGCTATTTTTATCTCCGCCAAAACCACCGATGCCTGCAAAAGCAAAGACGCCTATAATCGCTAATATTGCGAATATCGCTATTATTACTATTTGAAAACTTGTCATAATTTTAATTTAAGACCAAAAGTGAAAATATAAAATAATAAAAATCTTTTTTGGCTTTTTCTTTTTGACTTTTTTAATTTCGCATTTTGCGTTTTACGCTTTCATAAATATAAACCCGTAATGATGCTCGCCCGCGTCAAATCTCTCAACAAATTCAAATCCATTTTCTGTAAATAATTTTTCTGCTTCGCTTTCCGTAACGATGTTTTTTGCTTCAGGACCTATACCTTTGAAAGAGTCCATCCAATCAACAATCATAATCTTTCCTTTTATTTTCAAAACTCGTTTTATTTCGGCGATTGCGTTATTTTTTTTCTCAATCTGAAAAAGAATATTGGTAAAGATTACAGCGTCTATCGTATTATCTCCAAGTTTCGCGCCTCCAATTTTCTCAATGTCTCCGTGTAATATGTCAATATTATACCTGTGTTCCGAAACGGATAAATTTTTAATTTTTCTCAATAACTCATCTTGTATGTCAATGGCGTAAATACGACCCTCATCGCCGACAATCTCTGAAGCGAGTATCGTGTAATGTCCCGACCCGACTCCAAAATCGGCGACTCTCATACCTCTTTTAAGTCCGAGATGTATTATATTATTTTTAGGATTGGAAAACATAATTCATAGAAATAATAAAAAAATAAAATATACAACCTTTAACTTATTTTAATTTTTAAAATATACAGTTCCATATACTCCATATTGTAACATTTTCTATTTTGTTAAATCTTTTGAGAAGTCATCTGTATTATTATAAATCTTATTTATATACTCGTCCATTAAAATTTTTAATTATTATCATATAGGCAAGTATTTTATTTTTATCGCGCGATATTTCAGATTTTTCATTTTTTATTTTGTGTTTTAGAGACATATTAGAGCGGCTATCCTATCGCCGTCTCGTAATCTCATAATTCTCACGCCTTGCGTCTGCCTTCCAAGAGACGGCACTTCTTTTAAATCAAGCCGAATAACTTGACCTTTTTTTGACATAGCTACAAGTTCTCCGTCTTTTATATAATCGCTTCCAACAATACGCGCGGCTATCAAATTACCTGTCTTTGCCGTAACCTTCGCTGTCTTTATCCCCGAACCGCCTCTTTTCTGCGTTTTATATTCCTTAATCTTTGTTCTCTTGCCATAACCCGCTTCGCTAATCGTTAAAATATCCGAATCAAAAGCGTCTTTTTTAATAATATCTGCGCTAATCACAAAATCGTCTTTTGAAAGTTTTATAGCGCGAACTCCCGCCGCCGCGCGCCCCATTTTTCTTATATCAGAACCTTTGAATCTTATCGCTTTCCCTTTTGCCGTCGCGACAGAAACATGAGCGTCTTTTTCAAGAAATGACGCTGATATAAGTTTATCATTTTTATTTAAAGTTATGGCAAGCAGTCCGCTTTTTCTTACCTCATAAAAACTTTCCGCGGAAACTCTTTTTGCTGTTCCATTTTTTGTAACCATCATCAGCGACAATTCATCTTTTTTCAACTCTTTGGAAAATTGCAGGACGGATGTTATATTCTCTCCCTGCGAAAGCGATAGAAAGTTCATTATTGATTTTCCGCGAGTCGCGCGCTTGCCTTCTGGTATGTTATACATTTTCATTTGATACACTTTTCCTCTGTCAGAGAAAAATAATATGTCGCTATGCGTATTTGCCGTAAGAAAAGTCGTTACGAAATCCTCTTCTTTTGTGTTTAAATCAATCACGCCCACTCCTCCGCGTCTTTGCTTTTTATATTCGTCCGGGTTTGTCCTTTTTATATAACCTCCTGAAGTCAGAATTAACACGCTTTCTTCGTCTGGAACAAGGTCTTCTGCGGAAATTGATTTTACTCCGCTTTTCATTATCTTTGTTCTTCTTTCATCGCCATATTTTTCAATAATTGCTTTAAGTTCATCTTTGATAGTTGTAAGAATTTTTTTCGGACTTGCGAGAAGTTCTTTAAGATTTTTAATAAGTTCTTGTATCGCTTTTAGCTCGTCTTCAATCTTCTTTCGCTCAAGTCCGGCGAGTTTTTGGAGTTTCATTTCAAGAATTGCCGCCGCCTGCTTGTCGGAAAACTTAAATTCTTTCATCAAAGCGTTATGCGCGGACGGCGCGTCTTTTGACGCTTTAATGGTTTTTATAATTTTATCTATATGCTCAAGCGCTTTTTTAAGACCAATTAAAATATGTTCTCTGTCTCGCGCTTTTTTAAGGTCAAACTCCGTTCTTCTGCGAACTATTGTCTGCCTGTGAGAAATAAATTCTTCAAGTATTTTTTTTAGCGATAATGTTTGCGGCACTCCGTCCACGAGCGCGACCATATTAAAATGAAAAGTTTCTTCAAGTTGCGTGTGCTTATAAATATAATTAAGAACATTTTGCGGATGGGCTCCCGATTTAAGCTCCACGACAACTCTTATATCTCTTGTTGACTCATCGCGGAGGTCTTTAATTCCTTCAAGTTTTTTATCTTTGACAAGGTCTGCGATTTTTATCAATAAATCCGCTTTATTGACGCGATACGGAATAGAAGTGATTATGATGCTAAAATTTCCTTTTTTGTCCTCAATAATCTCCGCTTCGCCACGCGTCAGCACGCCTCCTTTTCCTCCAGAATACGCGTGGTGAATGTCTTTATGATTAAAAATTATTCCGCCTGTGGGAAAATCAGGACCTTTTATGTGTTTCATCAGGTCTTCCGTTACGGCGTCTTTATTATCTATAAGCTCAATTGTCGCATTGCATACTTCGGTGAGATTGTGTGGAGCTATATTTGTAGCCATACCAACGGCAATGCCAAGCGTGCCGTTTAACAGTATGTTTGGCGCCGCGGACGGCAATACTATAGGCTCTTTTTTTGTGCCGTCATAATTTGGACGCCATTCAACGGTCTCTTTTTCCAAATCACGCAAAAGCTCGGAGGAAATTTTTGCCATTTTTGCTTCCGTATAACGCATAGCCGCTGGTCTGTCTCCGTCAATACTGCCAAAATTTCCTTGTCCTATAACAAGCGGATACCTGTATGAAAAATTTTGCGCCATTTTTGCCATAGCGTCATAAAGAGCCGTGTCGCCGTGCGGATGATATTTACCCATAACATCTCCGACAACGGCGGCGGATTTTCTAAATTTCGCGCTCGCCACAAGACCCATCTGATGCATTGTATAGAGAATTCTTCTATGCACGGGCTTAAGACCGTCGCGAACATCGGGAAGAGCGCGGGCTGTTATAACAGACATCGCGTAATCAAGATAAGACTCTTTCATTTCAGAGCTTATATTTTGCTGTATTACATTTTGGCGCGGTATTTTTTCCGCGCTGTTTTCTTGATTTTTATCTCCTTCTTTTGCCATAAGTTGCTTTAATTATAGCATATATTATAAAATTTGAAAGAAAAATTTTATTATAATATTAACTTGAAAATTTGAAGAACTTGGAGGTTAAGAACTTAAAGGTTCAACCTCAACCTTTTAACATTTAACAGGAAGCGCGATATCCTATAAAATACGAATGTATAGGAAGCGCGACTTCCTGACTTTTTAAGTGTAAGTTACGAAACTATTTTAGCGATTCAATTTTTACTTTATTATACATCTGTCTATGTCCCCTTTTTTTGAAATAACGAGATTTTGCTTTATATTTAATCACATCAATTTTTTTGGCTTTTCCTTCTTCTTCAAATATACCGATAACTTTCGTTTTTTCTATATATGGAGCGCCTATTTCAATATCCTTGCCATTATCAATAAGAAGCACTTTGTCAAAAGTGATTTTATCGCCCTTTTTATACTCTCCGGAAAGCTTTTCAATTTTAATCGTATCCCCCTTTGAAACACGATATTGTTTGCCCCCAGTCTCTATTACGGCAAATTCTTTCATATTATTATTATATTAGCTTATTTTTAAAAAAAATCAAGCTTCAAACTTTTCTTCCGATTATAAATCGAGCTGTGGACACGGTCAGAGGCGAGAAAGTTGATTTTGTAAATTATTCTTCTTTGTTCGGCTTGTCTATCAAAACAATTCCTATGTCTGTTGATTCGCCTGTAATTTTCAGCACATCTTTATCAATTTTGCCGAACTCCTTTGAGGCGCTGTTATAGTGATTGACTGTTGTTGAGAGAGAATTGCCGACCTTTTTGAAATAATCGTCATAACTTTTCAAATGTCTTGTAAGCCCTTCCACATACTTCCCTATCTGCTTTGCCGACTCTTCAATTTTGAAAGCTCTAAAACCATAAAGCACAGATTGCAAATACGCGGCAAAGGTTGTCGGAGATACTATAATCACATTTTTGTCTTTGTAAGCATAATCTATTAAACTCCTTGTGTTCACGCCAAAACCAATGTTCTCATTTACAAGCAAATCATAATAAATCCCCTCCGCTGGAATAAACATAAATGCAAACGGGAGCGTCCCGTCTTTTGGCTTTATATATTTTGCCGTCTCGTTAATTCTTTTCTTGAGGTCTTTTATAAACTCTTCTCCAAGCTCTGCTTTTCTATTTTCATCTTCTTCATTTATCATACGATTGTAATTATCAAGAGAAAACTTCGCGTCAACGGATATTACTCCATCTTTTGTGATAATCACGGCGTCCGTTATGTCGCCGTCATTAAACCGATACTGTAATTTATAAGAAGTTGGGGGCAGTATATTGCTCAATATAAGCTCCAAACTTGCTTCGCCTAAATTTCCTCTCTGTTTCTGATGTTTCAACACTTTCTCCAAATTTCGTAATTGTTCCGTTATAGTAAGAACTTGTTTGCTTGATTCATTTACTTCCGTCATACCTTTTGACACATCTTTTAAATGTTTTATCATCTGTTCATTTATATCATTTATAAGTTTCTGCGATTGATTAAACTGATATCTTACCGATTCGCTCATATTTTTAGTATTTTCACCCAATTTATTGTCAAGAGATTTTGTAAGCTCTTGAAGCTGATTTTGTATAAGAAGCGAGGATTGACTATCTTCTTTTCCGCTTCGTTTGCGGATAATAAACCAAATAATAATACCGTTTATGGCGGTAAAAATAATTAAAATTATCCCTATTGTCCAAATGGCGCTCATACTCATATTAAGTTTATTTTATCATAAATTATTTTAATTATGAAATTTGCTTATTTTTAAAAAATAAAAAGTATTTTATCGTTTCAATTGTAATTAAATTAAATACGCCAATACCGCATAAAAACAAAAATTGTTCCAATGAAAGCGTGGTAAGAGACAAAAGAGCGCGCAATGGCGTAAACGATAAAGTAGCGATAAGAATTAAAATATTTATAATAAAAGCGATAATTAAAAAAATGTTTGAAAATATATTTATTTTCCACAAAGCAGTATCAAAACTCTTCAAAGAAAATGTGAAAAAAATAGCATCCATTGATATTGCGACAAACATCATTGTTCGCGCTTCATCAATAGGCATTCCAATTTTTAAAAATATAAAATATAAAATTGTAAGAAATATTCCCGTTATAATACCAATGGTAAGAATAAACTTTTTAATTACAGGCGTTAAGATATCTTTAGAAGTAAGCAAATTTGGTTTTCTATTCATTATGTTTTTATCTCCTTTTTCAAACGCAAACGCGAAACTCATCGGTCCTCCGCCGATAATATTAGACCAAAGAATTTGAGCAGGAAGAAGCGGTAATGATGCGCCAAAAATAAGCGCTCCTCCTATTATAAGCACTTCCGCAAAACTTGTTGAAAGCATATAAGCAAGAATTTTTTTTATATTATCAATTATCTTTCTGCCCTCCTCAATGGCGGAAACTATTATAGAAAAACTATTGTTAAGAAGTATTATGTCGGACGCTTCTCGCGCGATTTCCGTGCCGCTTCCAATTGCAATGCCAATGTTCGCGGCTCTTAAAGCTGGCGCGTCATTTATGCCGTCTCCCGTCATTGCGACAACTTCGCCGCTGTCGCGTAAAATTCTTGATATGCGAAGTTTTTGCTCAGGAAGCGCGCGCGCAAAGATTTTTATTTCTCTTAGCGTCTTCAAAAGAGTTTTGTCATCTTGAAGAGCCAAATCGCTTCCAAGAAGAGCGATATCGTTTTCTTTGGCAATACCTACTTTTATCGCGACATTTTTAGCTGTTTTAGGATTATCGCCTGTTACCATCATAATACGCGCGCCGGCTTTTTGCGCTTTTAATACCGCTTCTTTTACATCTTTTCTTATCGGGTCTTCAAATGTCATAAGTCCGACAAATATAGCATTGTTCGCGAGAATTTTTTCATTTCTTTCTTTTTGTTCATTAAATCCGCTGTCCATATTTTTCCAAGATACATCTTTATATGATACGGCTATAAAACGCATTCCATCAGCGCTTCCTCTGTTTTGTATTTGTTGAAAATCTGTATAATCTTTTGCGTTTAATTTTGTTACTTTTCCATTTTTTAAAACATATGTTGAATGGTCAAGTAAAAATTCAGGCTCACCGCTTAAATATAATCTTTTTTTATTGTTTTTATACATATTAAGAGACGCTCCGAATCTTCTTCTTGATTCAAATTTTAAAAATTCAATTCTTTTATTTTCATCATTTATATCATTCTGCGACACGCCATTTTCAAGACCTGATACAACGACAGCTTTTTCTATCGGTCTTCCGTGAACAGTTAATTTACGCGGCGCGTCAGAGCCTTCTTCAACAAATGCGTCCGAAGCAAGAACTGCCATAATAAGAAGATTTTTGTCGTCTTCTGTCATTCCCTTTCCGCCAGTCCTGATGGATTGAAGGGTGTATAAAGAATTCAGTTTCATTTTTGCTTCTGTCAGCGTGCCTGTTTTGTCTGTTAAAATCACGGTAGTCGCGCCAAGTGTCTCAACAGCAAGAAGATTTCGCACAAGACCTCCCCGTTTTAAGATTGATTCCATGCCGAGCGCGAGTGTTACCGTTACCGCCGCCGGCAAACCCTCTGGCATCGCGGAAACAGCGATGGCTATTGCTATTAAAAACATTTCTCCAAACTGCTCTCCTCTTAATATCCCTATTATAAGTATTA
>PFAA01000037.1 GCA_002778715.1 Candidatus Campbellbacteria bacterium CG10_big_fil_rev_8_21_14_0_10_35_52 | reverse complement strand
AAGTCCTCTGAAATCATTGATCACGGTATTTCTTATGCCAGTATCAATAAAATATACTTTCGGGTTTTTTACAATCTCCGTTCTTTTGTTTTTAAAAAATGGCCTTACTAATTTGCAAATGTATGTTTTTTCCAGAAAATTAAGATATTTCTTGACGGAAGAATAAGAATAACCGGTCAGATTTGACAGCTCATTATATTCTATTAAATTTCCTGTTTGCAGAGCCAGTCCTTTTATAAATACCCCGAGTTTATAATCATCAATGAGCCCCAGTATGTCCCTCACTTCTCTTAAAAAGTATGTATTATAAATATTTTTAAGGAGCTCTTTCTTTGTCTCAATGTTTTCTTCAAGCGCGACTCGCGGGTACCCACCGAAGGTAAGATATTCTTCATAATACTTAAGTAGTTTTTCGCGCGTGGGAACGCTAATTTCCAACGGTTTTTCTTCGCTTAAACTGAATTTGTTCTTGTATTCATCGTAGATTTTAAGATAAGCGATGTCTTTGTATGACAAAAATTCTCTGAAATTAAACGGGTAAAGATTAACGACTAAAACCCTGCCTACCAAATATTTTATGGCATGGATTGTCAAATCGGCGACCGAAGATCCTGAAATTATTATTTTTATTTTTTGCGTGTCAAAAATATACTTGAGTATTTTCCCCCCGTGCTTGGCATATTGGAATTCGTCAATAAATAAATATTTTCTGCCTTTAACATAAGCCGTGATAAAATCATCAGGACTCTTCTCAAATAATCCCAAGATGTTTTGGTCATCAAAAGAAACAGATATGGCATCCGCCAGAAAACTCATTATTTGTTTTAGCATCGTTGTTTTTCCGCATTGTCTTGGTCCAACCACGGCGATAATTTCAGGCGTTTCCAAATACTTTATGATTTTGTTTTCCAAATTTCGCTTGATATACATAGGTTTTTTGTCTTTGGCGCTATAATTAACTTATGCGTGAATTATAGCACTACATAAATATAAAGCAAGTATCTGTATCACCACCACTCAAATTTATACCCACATCATAGACAAACAGCTCCGCGATGTCCATAAAAATTTTCATGGTAAAGGAAGGAAATAAAATAGGGGTGTCTTTATAACACCCCTATTTACTTAAAAATCTAAAACATCTGTCAAATGCGGAGCATGTTCTGGATATGCGCGACTATTATAAACATTATCCATATCTGGTACTGGTATGTTTGGTTGTGTTGCCTGACCAACAGACCTCTCTTTTTCCCTCTTTTTCCTCTCTTTCCTCCAATCACTTTTGATGTCTTCCAGCATCTCCTCTATTGACTGCTTCCTTTCTGCTGAGGTGTGATCGCACATCACTTCGCTGCAAACCGGACAACTCATTTTAATCATCGCCTTCCTTTTAAAAGTTAATTTTAATTTACCCTTTGCTTTTAGCGCCACATCTATTACAACCTTGTCCTCTGGAAACTTTTTTGCTAAAAGTTTTTTAAGATTACGAGTTTTTTGGTCGCTATAATCTTCGTATTTAATTTTTGTTTTTCGTGTGCTGAAAGCATCAATGAAATCGCAAACTGAAACAATCGACGATATTCCCAATACCTTTTTCAGGGTGCTTGGTTTCATTTTATACGGCAAGTTTTTTGAATTTAGCCCATAACCGCTTTCTCCCATCGCGTGATGCAGACCGCAACACAAGGCGGAGAAAAGATGGATGCTTTTTAAAGAAGAATGACCCATCAAGGAATGCCCTTTCACCTCCTCATATTCCTTGTCTGTTATGTTGCGACCGTCAAACAATTCCTTGTGGACAAAAATTTTTCCTAAATCGTGAAACAATCCGCCAAAAAAGGCAGCTTTTTTATCCTTACCTATCATTCTTGCCGTTTTCTCTGATAATTTAGCAACTCTTTGGCAATGCTTCCAGACTTCTATACTGTGCGTGCAAAACATGGAAGCAATCAGTTTTGTGCTCTGGAGAATTTTTTCATCATAACTGTACCCGACACCCTTTATGGCTAAAGCTCTTGTTGTAGTTAACTTCAAAATTTCACCCTCCTTTCTTTTTTATTTACCTGTTACTTCTCCCCACCTTTAAATACGAAGGGTAAGGAGAGGTTAATGTACTCTGCATACAGAATATACAATTTATCTATTTTATCAAGCGCGCGCAAAATAAAAAATGCGAAGAAAACTTTTCTTTGGTGCAGTATTCTTGAATTAGTCCGAACGCATTTTTCCAGAAAATTCCCCGCGCGCGCGCGAAAATTCGGAAAGGCGGCGCCTGCCCGCCGAAGCCCTGCCTGTCCGGCAGGCAGGCTCGGCGCAGATGGGGAGCCGCACCGCTGACAATTTCCAATTTTTCTTTGGCGGCAATTCAATTCAAGAATTCGCAAAGCGAATACCTAAAGAATAATAGATTTTTAAGAAAATGACAATGATTTTAGAAAAAGTTAGAGGCCCAAGCGGAAATTAATTCCACAAAGGCCTCGAGTGTGAAACGATGATTTTTCGCTAAGGCTTTGGCCAAGGATTATATATCCCACCGCTTTTCTTTAATCTAGTTCTAGCGAGACGACCTTGGTGCATGACATTTGCTACAATCCAAAAATAAATACCAAAAAGAAAAATACTAGTCAGAAGCCGATCCACTTGGAACCACTTCTCTTGAAAAATGTTGGTTATTACACCAACCATAAAACAAACAAAACAGACGATATTTAATACAGTAAATCTCTTCATTATTTCACCCCCATTTTTAAAATTAAAGTACTGTTCTCTACCGCACCATTACAGCAGAGATTGCAGAGTTAGTTACTCCTTCTCCCCACCTTTAAATACGAAGGGTAAGGAGAGGGCTTTTATTCCAAGTAATATAATACACGATTTGTTTATTTTGTCAAGCATTTTTGTAATGCCCACACACATAGGGCGGTTTTAATGTTAAACTATATTCACTTATGACCACCAAAACAACACTTAATCCCCAAATTGAAGAAGGCTGGAAAAAGGTCTTGATAGAGGAGTTTAGCGCGGAATATATGAAGGAATTAAAGAAAAAACTCGCGGAAGAATTGGAATCCGGCGTTATTTTATATCCCCCGCCCAAACAAATTTTCAACGCCTTCAATCTCACGCCTTTTGATAAAGTCAAAGTCGTCATCCTTGGTCAGGACCCCTACCACGGACGCGGACAAGCGCACGGACTTTCTTTCTCCGTGCCGGACAGCGTTAATCTGCCGCCGTCTTTGATAAATATTTTCAAAGAAATAGAAAGCGACTTGGCGGTTAAACAGCCAAAAACAAAAAATGGCAATTTGGAAGGCTGGGCCAAGCAAGGAGTGTTATTGCTCAACGCCATACTTACCGTCCGCGCCAACTCGCCCGCTTCTCATCGCAATCTCGGCTGGGAAAAACTTACCAACGCCGCCATTAAAGCGCTTTCAGACAAAAGAGAAAACATTGTTTTTCTTCTTTGGGGCAAATTCGCCCAAGAAAAAGAAAACCTGATAGATGGTGGCAAGCACCTTGTCCTCAAAGCTCCTCATCCCTCGCCTTTCTCCGCCAGTTCCGGTTTCTTTGGTTGTAAACATTTCTCCAAAACGAATGCTTACTTTCTCAAAACAGGACAAACTCCGATAGGGTGGGTATGAATAATTAAAATTATCTCATTATTCTCTCCGTAATCTCCGGAATTTCTTTAATAAAAAAGTTTTTTACTTTTTTCAAATTAGCTATAAATTAATCAATAATTATTTCTTAAACTTATTTGCTTCTGCTTTACACTTTTCTTTTTACGCTTTACACTTATTTTATGATTGCTCAACTTAAAGGCACAGTGGCTGAAATAATCGGAAACTCCGTGATACTTTCTGTTGGCGGTGTCGGGTATAAAATTTATACGACAGCGGAAACAATTAAAAAGATTGGAAAAATAAAAAATAAAGAAATTATTCTGAAAACACACCTTGCGGTAAGAGAAACATCTCTTGATATTTATGGTTTTTTAGACAGCGAAGAACTTAGGTTTTTCGAAATGCTTATATCAATATCCGGTATCGGTCCAAAATCCGCTATTGCTATTTTGAGTGTAGCTGATGTTGAAACGCTAAAAACAGCCATTTCAACGGGAGAAAGTTCATACCTTACAAAGGTGTCTGGTATAGGAAAAAAGAACGCTGAAAAAATTATTCTTGAATTCCACGACAAATTTAGCGCCGTTGAAAACTTAAAAAACAGTGATGCTGTGAAAGGAGAAATAGACGCGCTGGAAGCGCTTCAAACTCTCGGATATTCTCAAAAAGAAGCTCGCGACGCAATGAAAAAAATTGAAAAAAATATAATTGGCTCAAAAGACCTTCTTAAAGAAGCGCTTAAAATACTTGGTAAATAATTATGACAGAAAACATATTAAATTTTGGAAAAAAAATTATTCCTAAAAAAATTTTTAAAGCGTTCCAGCCCGCGTATCATTTTCTTCTCGCTTTTATCGGAGCAATGTATTATAAATTTCCATCGCGAAAAATTTTTATTGTCGCTGTAATAGGCACAAAAGGAAAAACAACCGTTACGGAACTGATAAATAAAATATTTGAAACCTTAGGAGAGAAAACGGCTCTTGCAAACACAATTCGTTTCAAAATCGGGAATAAAGAAGAAAATAATCTTTTTAAGATGACAATGCCCGGGCGTTTTTTTATACAAAGATTTTTACGCAATGCTGTTTCAG
Source organism: Candidatus Campbellbacteria bacterium CG10_big_fil_rev_8_21_14_0_10_35_52 (assembly GCA_002778715.1). Classification (GTDB taxonomy): domain Bacteria; phylum Patescibacteriota; class Minisyncoccia; order Phycocordibacterales; family UBA2163; genus UBA2163. The sequence goes on along the minus strand of PFAA01000037.1, from coordinate 3,701 downwards.
CAAAATGTAAATATGCTATTGTAGAAATGACATCGGAAGGAGTAAAACAATTCAGGCATAAATTTATAGCGCTTGACGCTCTTGTTTTTACAAATATCGCGCCCGAGCATATTGAGTCGCACGGCTCATTTGAAAATTATCTTGACGCAAAACTTTCAATCGCGCGCTCTCTTGAAAAATCCGCGAAAAAAAATAAAATTATTATCGCGAACGCGGATGATAAATACTCTAATAAATTTTTAAATGTCTCCGTCAAAAATAAAATTAAATTTTCTCTAAACAACGCCGAGCCGTATATGCTTTCTGAAAAATTTACAGAAATAACCTTTGACGGATTAAAGATACATTCTAAACTTATTGGAATATTTAATATATATAATACACTTGCCGCGGCGTCTTTTGCGAAAAGCCAAAATATAGACGACTTAATCATAAAACGCGCAATTGAACAATTCTCTGGTGTAAAAGGCAGGGTTGAGCGTATTGAAGAAGGGCAGAATTTTACGGTAATAGTTGACTACGCTCATACAAAAGAATCCTTGGAAGAACTTTATAAAGCGTTTGGCAAGTCGGAAAAAATCTGCGTCTTGGGAAATACAGGCGGCGGAAGAGATAAATGGAAAAGACCTGAAATGGGAAAAATTGCCGATATTTACTGCAAACATATTATCCTTACAAATGAAGACCCCTATGATGAGGACCCGATAAAAATTATAAAAGATACCGCAAACGGAATAACAAATAAAAAACCTGAAATAATACTTGACAGAAGACAAGCCATAAAAAAAGCTCTGATGATTGCAAAAAAAGACGGCATTGTGCTTATTACGGGGAAAGGCACCGACCCGTATATAATGGGCGCGAAAGGCGAAAAAATACCCTGGAGCGACGCGAATATTGCGAGAGAGGAACTTAAATCATCATTTAACAAAAAGAATAATCGTGTATAATAATTTGAATTATAAAATTAATTTTAATATTTTAAATTTATTTTTATGGACGCAAAAAATGACCTGATGTTCGTAATATTTATGATAGTCGTTATCGGCTTTGTGTGGTTTTTTACGGGCGGAGTAGAACGAACTCGGCTTAATCCCGGTGCTTTCTTAAAACCGCCCGCTCCGCTTGGTTCTGGCGAAGCGTATGGAAAATTTATCATCAATACGACATCTGTTAATGTAAATACAAATGATAACGAAAATGACAAAATACAAGACACATTAAATGTTGTGGTGGACGAATTAAAAGACGCTCAAATGCTTGGAAATTTTTCACAATATGAAAATAAAATAATCATTGAAAACACGACATACGGACCAAAAAGAAATTTTGCCGAGGGAGAATATTTAACACTGTCCGCGCCAACTAAAAATGATGCGAGTATTTCTATCACGGGATGGCAGATTGAAAGTATGATAACAAAAAAACGGATTACCATAGGCGGAGCAACGGAAATTTTTCGCTCCGGTGTCGTAAATTCCGAACCGCCTATCCACCTCGCGCCGGGAGAAACAGTTATTATTTCAACAGGCCGCTCGCCCATAGGAACTTCATTTAAAACAAACAAATGCGTTGGCTATTTTGAGCAATTTCAAGATTTCTCGCCAAATTTGAATGAAAGGTGCCCATTGCCGAGAGATGAGTTTGACGATTTTGCGAATATACCTTATCCAAATGACATACAATGTGAAAATTTTGTAAATAAAATCAGAAGCTGTGAAGTGTATTTATCTTCATTTCCTATAGGTATCTCAAATGAATGCGTGGCATTTGTATCGCAAAATATAAATTATACCGGTTGTGTAAAAAATCACAAAAATGATTTGGATTTTCTTGGTAACGAATGGAGGGTATTTCTTGGCAGAAATGAAGAATTGTGGCGAGAAAAACGCGAAGTCATACGACTTTTAGACAATGGGGGGAAAATTGTTGATGTGTTAACATACTGATTTTATTTCTAATCTTGAATTTTGAATTACAAATAAATTTAATTTTAAATTTTCAAAACTCTGAAAATAAAAATTCCTATGGCGACTGAAACATTTAGTGATTCTTTTCTGCCAAGCATTTTAATATAAGCGATTTTGTCGCTTTTTTTTAAAATTGATTTTGAAAGTCCTTTTACTTCATTTCCAAAAATAAATGCTGACGGAAATTTTATTTTAATTTTTTTGTAATCAATCGCGTTTTTTGATTGCTCAATCGCGATAATTTTTATTTCTTCTTTTTTTAATCTCTTAATGAGGAGGTTTATAGAGCTTACACTCTCCCACGCCACCGTATTTTGCGCTCCAAGCGCCGTTTTTGCGAAATCTTTACGCGCGCGTCCGAAACGGTCAATAGGCGTCGGCGTATAGCCGGTAAGGTATATTTTTGAGATGCCAGAGGCGTCAGCTGTTCTGAAAATCGCGCCGACATTTTGAACGCTCCTGATATTATGTAATATTAAATAAACGGGATTTTTTGTCATTATTGACAAATATACATCTTTTTATAAAAAGTGTATAATTAAAAAATGTTAAATATATTTCCAAATTTGCTTTTCTTGGGACTATTGTCTCCGTTTTTAATACGGATTGCTCTCGGAATAATATTTTTATGGATAGGATATTCATACTTATTCAAAGACAGAGAAATTATAATGAAACAAATTTCTGACAGATGGCCTAAAATATCCGCGCCTATTGTGTGGTTTTATGGGATATTTGAAATAATTGCCGGAATTTTTCTTGCGCTCGGCTTCTTAACGCAAATAGCAGCAATTGCCGGAATCTTAATATCCGCGGACGCGCTATTTGTAAAATGGCTGTATAAAGATTTGAGTAGTATTGCAAAATACAGCAAACTTTTTTATATGCTTATATTTGCCGTTTCTCTTTCTCTCTTATTCTCGGGCGCCGGCGCTTTCGCGTTTGATTTGCCGCTGTAAAACTTTTAGTATTTACTTTATATAAAACGACTTAAATTTATCAATAATAAGTTTATGTCCTCTGTCTTCAACTATGTCCCAAGCTTTTTTGTAAACTGGAAAGTTTTGATTAAAAGAAACTATTCTTTCTAATGTCTCTTTGTCTTTAAGAACCGCTATCAATAATTCTTTATGTATTGCGTGAAGTACTATATAGTTGAGTATCCTCCGCTCGCTTACTTCTTGAAACATCTTCTCCCATATAATTTTTACATCAAGTTTTTTGTATTATCAGTAAGAAGGCGATGCAATAATTTATGTGTCAATAAACTTAAAAATCTTTTATCTCTTACTTGTGCTGAAATTATTAAAGGGTCAGAGATGCCTCCGCGATAACCAAGTGCTAAATATACATCAATAGTATTTTGATAAAATTCTAATTCTACTATTTCATATATACCTTTTAAAATTTGCTCACCATAAGTAATCTATGTTTTTTAACTTTCTCTATTGAGGTTTCTAAACTCTCGTTTTGTAAGGTGTCCCATCCTTGCACCTCTATGTGAGATTTAATTATAAGAGCTATTAAAAATGAACCCTTAAATCGTTTCTGGTAATTTATACATGATTCATATTATAGCAATAGTAATTGTATCCACAAAAAGAGGGTGCTCCTTGATTTCTACAACTAACACTAAATTGTCCCATATGGGACAAAAGTGTGTTATTTTTTAATTAGCTAAACACTCTCATCCTGACGCGACATCGCTATACTCTATTTTTTTGTCTGTAA
>PFAA01000048.1:10075-10325 GCA_002778715.1 Candidatus Campbellbacteria bacterium CG10_big_fil_rev_8_21_14_0_10_35_52 | reverse complement strand
AATGCGGAAACATATCTTTGTAGTATGTATTCCCAAGTTCAATTTTGCCGGAAAGACCACGAATGGCAAGATTCATTTTGCAAAGTCGAAGTGTGGTTTGATTACTTTCTTGTCCGCTTATGGAAAGCTTGGACGGATCCATTTTGTGATCGCATAAATATTCACCCATAGATACAAACATCCCACCACTGCCACAGGCAGGGTCAAATACTCGAGCATTTTCATACGGCTCAAGAATTTCTACGAGTAA
>PFAA01000048.1:0-10060 GCA_002778715.1 Candidatus Campbellbacteria bacterium CG10_big_fil_rev_8_21_14_0_10_35_52 | reverse complement strand
AACAATTGATCTCGGTGTAAAGAATTCGCCACCACGTCGCCCTTCCGCATCAGCAAATTGTCCCAAAAAGTATTCATAGATGCGACCGAGAATATCCTTCTCGCGGTCAAAATCATGATCAAAAGAAATTTTAGAAAAAATGTTTACCAATTCACCGAGGACAGTGTGGTCTAAATTTGTTTTTGTATATACGCGCGGAAGAACATTTTCAAGTTGTACTGGATTGTCTTTTTCAATCAATTCCATCGCATTGTCTAAAACTTTTCCCAAATCAGGACTCATGGTTTTTGTCTGCAAATACTCCCAACGAGATTTTTCAGGTACATAAAACACACCCTCCGAAGTATAAAAATCTTTTGTTTCAAGAATTGCTTTCTGAGCTTCATCGGTCGGAACATAAAAATCCTCGTTCTTTTTATCACGAGTCATATCTCCCAGAACTTCTCGGCGTTTGTAAAATGAGTCAGAGATGTATTTCAAAAAGAGTAATCCTAAAACGATATTCTTATATTCCGAAACATCAATATTTCCGCGCAATCTATCCGCGGCTGCCCAAAGCTCTTTTTCAAAACCGAGGTCGTGATGGTTGTTTTCTGTAAGAACCTTTTCAGTATTCTTTTTCTGCTCATTTTGAATACGCTCCTGTATTTCAGGGGATAATGAAGATTTAGGTATCAAATAGGTTGGTTTTGCGGAATCGCCAATATTTTCGGCCTTGATTTCACCTTTTTTGATCTTTTGGTGAATAGCGATACGACTAAGCCCCATCATCTTGGCGAGCTGTGTAGGGGTTACAAATTTTGACTTATCTATTGACATACCACCCAGTATAGCATATACACAATAAAAAAGCAACTTAACATGTGTTAAGTGATATGATATGCTCAAATAAGTGCCCCTCGCCCATACCAAATTTAAAAATCTTCCCGCCAAACTAAAATAGAATGGAATTGCGAGAGGGGTGAGGGCAGACACGCACGCTTGCGTGCGTGTGGCGGAGTTCATTGGCATTACCACATTAGTCGAGCTTAGTAATGAGTTTCAAGTTTTGAGGCACGCGGAGCGTGCGCATTAGTTCATTTGATTTTCAAAATAAGTTCGCGCAAAGGATAGCATTACTCCACAAATAAAAATCACCCGCCTTCAGCGGGTGATTTTTATTTGTGGAGATGGCGGGAGTTGAACCCGCGTGCAAAAAAAGAATTTAGATGTGTGTCTACAAAACATAGTTTATTTTTCCGCTCTCGCGGATTTAAGCGCTCGGACTTAAAAATAAACAAAACGAACTCGCGCCGATTCTCTTAATTTCAAAAATATGCCGAGACATTCATATTTTTTAGTTTGAAAATATTACACCCAAATCAGATTATCAAACATCATCCGACTGGACGCCGGTTTAGGCTATTGCGTAAGCCGGAGCAAAAGGAGACAAAATAGCCCCTTTTGCTTTAGAGATAGATTTTGCAACTATCTTTTTGGACTTTTAATGAAGATTCCAACTTCAGTTTTGCGCATATAAATTTACATTCCTTTGTCTATGCCTGGCATCCCCGCAAAAAATATTTTCACAAAAATATTTTTTGCTGAAATACCAATTACAAATTAATGTTTCTTTTTAATGTTCTTTTCAAATCTCTTTCAGTGTCTTTCTTTTTTATACTTTCCCGTTTGTCATATTTCTTTTTTCCTTTGGCGACACCAATTTCAATTTTTATTTTTACTCCTTTATTATACACTGAAATCGGCACTATTGTCAATCCTTTTTGTTTTTCAAAACTTAAAAGTCGCTCAATTTCTTTTTTTGTCAGAAGCAATTTGCGGTTTCGCGTCGGGTCATAATTTTCAGGAGTATTTGACGGCTGGTATGGCGGAATTGTCGCGCCTATTAAGAACGCTTCGTTTCCTCTTGCGATTATATAAGCGCCTTCAAGCGAGCCCTGTTTTTTACGCAGTGATTTTACTTCAAAACCAAAAAGCTTCACTCCCGCGCTGAATGTTTCTTGAATTTCATAATTAAGATAAACTTTTTTATTTTGTATTAAACTCATGGCTATAATCTTAACATAGCAATACGGTTTTTTAAGTTTTTAATACAAAAATTTATGATTTAATTAAACAATTACCATATAAAAAATGTTAAATAAAAAAACTTACGAAGTAATTAAAAATTGGCGAGATTATGATTATCTTGATAAATGACGAAATATGGCAAGTTAGGAAATTAAAAAATAGCGAGAAAATAAAAAATACAAAGGATTCGCATTTGTGTCACTAATCGTATAATTTATTTGAACAACATCGTATGTCTGAATAGTTTAATCAATTGTAAGAATTAGTAGTGGGGTGGTGAATACGCCTCCGCCAGTTGGCGGAAGGACGGCGTATTCACAGAAGGTGTTTTAAATGATAAAATAAATTTATGAAAATAAAATATATTTTATTTTGATATTTTTATGAAAAAAATTTTTATAAAAGTTATATATGATTTTAGTTTGAAAAAAATTATCGGTAAATATGCGGAGCGAATTGAAGTACCCAGTGGTTTTACTTCTCTTGATTTTATTAATTTTTTATTGAAAAAATATCCACGAATTTCTAAGGAAGTTCCGCCTTCGCGTTTTGGTTTTGAATGCAATGGTAAAAGACCATCTGCCGGTTATGTTCTAAAAGATGGTGATAAGTATGAATTCTGCGCGCATTCTGATGATGGTGGTTATGAATTTATTGATCAAAAAGAAATTCAAGAATTTTATAAAAAAGCGCAAACAGAATTAGATAAAGAAGCAAGTAAAGAAGAAATTATTGACAGAGTTTCTAATATGGTGAATAAATTGAGGATTCAAAGAATAGTAAAAAAATTTTTTAAAAATTAAAAATATAAAAAATAAAAAAATGATAAGATAAAAAAATCATACGATATATCGTATGATTTTGTGCTTATTTTTATAATTTTGTCATGCGCCTTATTTTACTTAATTTTTAATAAAGATGTTGCAATTATTTTTTGAACTCACTTTGCGGTAATTTGCCAAAAACAACAATATATTATATGATTTAAAGTTATTATCGCTTAAATTATCACTAAAAACAATTAAATAAAATGAAACAAAATAAAAAACAAAATCATTCAAAAATACCAAAGAAAAGCGGTAAAAAAGGTCAGCAAATGTTCATAGGAAAACCTTTACTGCAAAATATTCTTGTAACACTTTTAATCTTTTTTATAATTATAGCCGTTTATTCTTTAATTGCCGAGAACAGATCAAAATCCGACAAGATAGCTATTTCCCAGCTTGTTACGGAGATAAATGAAGGCGCGGTATCTGAAATTACCGTGAAAGGAGAAGAACTTGAAATTCTTTATTTGGATGGACAAAAGAAGAAATCAAAAAAAGAAACAGCGACGGCTCTTACCGATACATTGGTAAATTATGGCGTATCTTTAGAAAAACTTAAAGATGTAAAAATAGAAATCAATAATCCAAGCGGTTTTCTTTTCTGGCTTGGCAATCTCGCGCCGTTTCTTATTCCGCTTTTATTTATTGTGTTTTTTATTTGGTTTCTTTCAAGACAGATGAAGGGAGCGGGTATGCAGACATTTAGTTTTGGGCAGTCAAAAGCGCGGAGGATTGACCCTAAGGACAGCTCGCAGAGAGTTACATTTGATGATGTGGCGGGCGCGAAAGAAGCGAAAGAAGAGCTTATAGAAATTGTTGATTTTTTAAAGAACCCAAAAAAATTTCTTGAAATCGGCGCGCGTATCCCAAAAGGAGTTATTTTGATGGGGGCAAGCGGAACAGGGAAGACCTTGCTTGCGCGCGCGGTCGCGGGCGAAGCTGGAGTTCCATTTTTCTCAATTTCTGGCTCGGAGTTTGTTGAAATGTTTGTCGGAGTTGGAGCCAGCCGTGTGAGAGACCTGTTTAAGATGGCAAAACATACTGCGCCTTCCATAATTTTTATAGATGAAATAGATGCTGTAGGCCGTGTTCGTGGCACCGGCGTTGGCGGCGGAAACGATGAACGAGAGCAGACGCTAAATCAAATACTTGTGGAGATGGACGGTTTTGAACCAAATGAAAAAGTAATTATAATGGCGGCAACCAATCGTCCCGATGTCCTTGACATAGCCCTTCTTCGTCCCGGCAGATTTGACAGAAGAGTGGTAATTGATTTGCCTGATAGAAACGATAGGGAACAGATTTTGAAAATTCATGCCAGAAAAAAACCTTTTAGCGAGGATGTAAATCTTGTAACCATTGCCGAACGCACGCCGGGATTTTCTGGAGCCGATTTATATTCTCTTATGAATGAGGGGGCTATTTTAGCGGCTCGCGAAAGCAGAAAAAAAATATCGCAGTTTGACCTCATTCGCTCAATAGAAAAAGTAATGCTTGGTCCGGAGAGAAAAAGCCACATACTTTCAAAGCGTGAGAAAGAAATAACGGCTTATCATGAAGCAGGACATGCTCTTGTCGCATCGGTTCTTCCATACTCTGACCCAGTGCATAAGATTTCAATAATCTCCCGCGGACGCGTGGCAGGATATACTCTTAAACTTCCGTTTGAAGATAGGAGGATGCAATCAAAAAAAGAATTTCTTGACGATATTGCAGTGTCTCTCGGCGGATATTTAGCGGAGAAAATGATATTTAACGACCTAACTACGGGCGCGTCAAATGATATTCAGGTGCTCACAGCACTTGCGCGAAATATGGTTACTAAATATGGTATGTCAGAGAAAATGGGACCAGTGGCTTTTGAGGATGATGGCGCGCGCGCGATTTTTGGAGAGGGTGTCGCGGAAAAAAAGCATAGTGAAAAAATATCGGCAGAAATTGATATTGAAGTAAATAATATTATTGACAATGCTTATAAAAACGCCGAGTATATACTTAAAACTCACAGAGGAGCGCTTGACGCAATCGCCATGGCATTAGTTGAAGTTGAGACGATTGAACAGAATGAATTTGAAAAAATTCTTATCACAAACGGCATTAAGCCCAAAAAGAAAGAAGACCTGATAGCTAAACTTAAAGAATAAATTATTAGCAGACAATACAAAAGTGGAAAATTAAAAATTGAAAGTCAAAAATTTGTAAAATAGCTAAAAAAATTTTTAATTTCTAATCAATTTTTAATTACCAATATCTAATTTTAAATATGGATATTTAATGTCCAAACAACTATTTCAAAATTCTTTATAAGTTATAAAATATGTGCTATAAATAAAATAGTTGTTATTAAACGCGCGTGTAGCTCAGTTGGTAGAGCGCGGAGCTTATAAAGTTTAGCGAAAATCAAGTTATTTGTAATATGGGCGTATAGCTCAGTTGGTAGAGCACAGAGCTTATACCTCTGCGGTCCTAGGTTCGAGTCCTAGTGCGCCCATATTACAGAAGCATTTGATTTGAGTGACGATTTTATATCAAAGATATACCTTGGTGGTCCCAGATTCAAGTCATGGCGCGCGCAAATGTCAATATTTTTGCTTTAGATTTTGGAATTCGAGCTATTCAAAATGAATTCCTTGAGTTTTGCGCTCTTGGATTTCTTTTATCGCAGGGTATTTTTTTAGTTCGCTGTCTTTTTCCACTATCTTTTTTGCTTCTTCTCGAGCGGCTTCCACCATTTTGATATTTTTCATCGCTTCCATCGCTATATCGGAAAGTCCAGATTGTCGTCTGCCGTATAGCTCTCCTGAACCGCGAATTGATAGGTCAAATTCAGCGAGTTCAAAACCGTTTTTAGAAGTTTTAAGCGCGAGGAGTCTTTCAGCTGTTTTTTTTGTTCTGCTATCTGAAAATACATAGCAATACGCTTGGTAATTGCTTCTGATTACTCTTCCGCGAAGTTGGTGAAGTTGAGCGAGTCCAAATCTTTCCGCGCCTTCTATTATTATGACGGTTGCATTTGGAATATTTACGCCCACTTCAACCACCGATGTCGCGACAAGTATTTTCGTTTCGTTTTTTGAAAATTTTTCCATCACTTCTTCTTTTTCGCTATTTTTCATTTTGCTATGAAGGATGCCTATTTCATATTCCGGAAAAATATCTTTTTTCAGCCGTTTTGCTTCTTCTTTTACCGATTTCACATTTATTATATTTTCTTTATTTAAATCCGGCTCATCTATTCTCGGTGTTATAACATAGGCCTGCCTGCCGACCTTAAGTTCATTGCGTATTTTTTCATATACATTATCGCGTCCGCTCGGTATTACAATTTCCGTAATTATCGGTTTTCTGCCTTTCGGCATTTGGTCTAAAATAGTTAAATCTAAATCGCCATATATTGTAAGGGCAAGCGTTCGCGGTATTGGCGTTGCTGTCATTGAAAGAAGATGCGGAGCGATGTTGTCTTTTCTTGCAAGTTTTTGTCTTTGCGCCGTGCCAAAGCGATGTTGTTCATCTATAATTATAAAAGCCAAGTTCTTAAATTTTACGGTTTTTTGTATGAGAGAATGTGTGCCTATTAAAATTGGTATTTCTCCATTTAAGACCCATTTAAGAAGTTGCGCGCGCGAAATATTTGTCGCGCCGTCTGGATTGACTTTAGAAGGAAATTTTTTACATCCGCTTGAAGTTATAAGCCCGATATTTATAGGCAGGTGCGAGAAATATTTAATGAAAGTTTCAAAATGCTGTTTTGCGAGAATTTCTGTTGGAACCATATACGCGGTTTGCAGATTTCCGAAATCTTGCCCGTCGGGACGCGCGGCGACAACAACGCGCGCGACTGTCGCGGCGACAGCGGTTTTTCCAGAGCCGACATCGCCTTCCAAAAGCCGCGACATAGCATTATTTTTTTCAAAATCATTAAGAATGGTTTTTATGGCGTTGTTTTGCGCGTCTGTCGCGGAGAAAGGAAATCTCCCTATAAATTCTTTGACTTGTTTTTCATCCGCTTTTATAAGAAAAGATTTTTTCTCTTTATATTCTTTGCGGCTCTTTTGTTTTGAGATTTGTATAAAAAAGATTTCACTAAATGCGAATCGTTTTCGCGCCGATTGACTATCAGATTCTTTTTTTGGCGTGTGAATCCAAATGAGAGCCGTTTTAAGTTTTGGCAAATTATATTTTTTTAGGACATCTTCAGGAATCGCGTCCTCAATTTTATCCAATAATCCATTTCTGAATATTTTTTGAATTGCATGATAAAACCATTTTGAAGTAATACCACGGCTTTCAGGATAAACAGGCAAGAATGTATTTATATTTTTTTGATTTCCAAATAAAGAATCGCTGATATTTATTGGGAGATTGTTTATATTTTCAGTTTCAGGATTTGCTATGTATAAACTTTTTTCATCACCCGTAATTTTTCCGCTTAATTTTACAAGAGCGCCGTCGCGGAGTATTTTTGCGATATAGGGTTGATTAAACCAAATAATTTTTATTTTTCCTGTGTCGTCTTCTATATAACCTTCAGCGATAGGCCTCCTGCTTTTAAAAGATTTTCGCGTTGAAAGTCCGCTTATTTTGCCGTATATTATAGCGTCATCTCCGATTTTCAGCATACTTACGCATTTATTACCCGTAATGTTTTCATAACGAGAAGGGAAGTGAAAAAGCAAATCTCGCAATGTTAATATCCCTAATTTTTTAAGAGCTTTTTTCTGCAGATGAGAAAGACGAAAATGATTTTCTAATAAATCGTCCAAGTTCATACAATATATTATACCGAACAATTTAATTTTAGTAATCGTTTCTGTCTTAATTTTTATTCAACAATAATTGTTCCAATTAAGTTTGGTTTTATATGATTGTGATAATTCCATTTTCCGATTTTTGTAAATGTAAATTCATAATTTTCACCATTTCCAACAGCTTTTTTACTATCAAATTCAGGCAAGATAGTATGCGCAGGATGAGTATCCGACGCTACCCACATATTACCCGAGCTTTCATTTACAAAACGCACAGTTTGCCCATTCGCGACAGTGATTTCTTTCGGAGTGAATCCTTCATCGCTATATGTTACAAAAATGATTTCAGCGGTCGTGTCAATGTTGGCAGTTATGTCTGATATCTCTATATCGGCAATGCTGTCATTCTCTGTAATTTGTATGGACTGCCCATTGTCTATACTTGTTTGCGTATTATCCGTGCCGTCTCGTATAATAAGAAATCCGAAAATGATAACTATGATAATTACAATTATTGCTATTATTCCTTTCATATTGTTTATTATAATTTAGAAATTAAATTTTGTCTGATAATATTTGTAAGTATAACATTTATTATTGCATTATGCACTTATTCGTTTGCTTATCCTCGACATCGGTACTTTTGCGTGCATAGAGGAAGTAATGTATGTGAATTAGGAGTAAAGGAATTTTTTAGGTGCTAAATTTAGCTCTTGTTTAGTAGCTCGGAGATGACTTTGAATCTTCTGTCTTTTCGTAATCCGTGGTGAGCGGCCACTTTACTTGCCATCTTTTTTAACTCCACGATTTCCACATTTGATGCATTTACGACTGTTTTTTTAAATTCATATAAAAAATATACTAATATAGCTTATAATATATGCGTATATTAGCATTTTCAGCACCTAAAAATTGCCTTTAGCCCTTAAAAACACACGGATTCCGCTTTAGTTTAACTATTTGCTCGCTTGAAAATATTGTTCTCATATTCTTTTGTAATTATTAATAAATTAATTCTAACAAAAGAAAACATTGGATTTAAGATATATCTGTGTCCACTTTATAGGGTACATATCATTGGCGGAGTTTTTTGATTGATGTTCGAATATTTTTTGAGCAAAACCCATAATAAGGAAAATAGCTCCGCCGTCGCTCGGAAACCTCGCTACCCAGCAAAAAAGTTTTCTTTTCCTTTTCTCTTTAAAATAAGGAGGATGCTGTTTTTGGATTTACGCGATAACATAATAGCCGATTGCCATCATCACGGCATATCCGGCATTTTCTGGAAGTGGTATATGGAATCTTTGCTCCGGCTCGCTCCATATTGTATTTTCCTCGTCAAAGCTTATAAAAAGCTCGTCCGACGGCACTACGGTTACCGCATGCTTCATATACTCACTCGTTTCAACATCACGAGCAATTTTCCTTCCAAAGAGTTCAATGAATTTTACTTGAAGCATTCGTATAATACTGGAAAATTTCGGAGATATGATGAAAAAATATAAGTTATGGCGCGAGAGATCGGAGAACGAAATCGTATCAATATATTTTTCTATAAAATTTTGAATCTCTTTTGGATTCTCGCGCGTACGCCCCAGAATCATGCTTATATAGGCGGAGGTATTATATGTGTACGGCTCGCGATTTTTTGGGAACACAAACAAATCCTTGTCTTCGACAAATTCTTTTGCCAGAGCGTTTGAGTTATTCGTAATAAGCGAAACGCGCCCTCCAAGCTCTTTGGCGCGCTTTGCTATAACCGGCGCGTGTTTCCCCCCGGACGCTGAAATAAGAATTACGCCGTCAATATCCGGAATGTGTTTAAGTTTGCTCTCAAAATTACTCTCTGAAGCAAAAACTGCATCGGTGTCTTCAAAAATAATTCTTCTGGTCGCTTTGGCGTTGCTGGAACCCACAACGAGCGGATGCTTATAAAGAATTTCAATCCGCGGCAGGTTTTTCTTTTTGGAAAAGTTCAAGCGCACCCAAGACCGCCACATCCAAGTCGGGGATAGTGTCTAGAGTAAATTTGTTAAGCGTATCAATGTTTTTATTCATAGTTTTAATCATTATATCTTATGCCCGCCAAAAACAGCGCGGAGAGTTGAAAGGATTTTACCGGTAAATGACGGACTCTTTTTTGAGCGGACACGAAAGAGATATGAATCTTTTATAACCGGAACAGAAACATCAAGTTCTTTTGCGGTTTTTACGGTCCACTCTCCTTCGCCGGTATGAGCCACCGATCCGGATGCTTTTTTTAGGTCATCGCCATACTCTTTAAATCCCTCCTCCAACCATTGGGTCAAGCGCGATGTGATAACACTGTTTTGATTGTATACATTGGCAACATCTTTTAGGCGAAACTTAAACTTCGCTTTTTTGAGTATCGCAAAACCTTCCGCGAGTGATTGC
>PFAA01000032.1:7435-22092 GCA_002778715.1 Candidatus Campbellbacteria bacterium CG10_big_fil_rev_8_21_14_0_10_35_52 | reverse complement strand
ATTATAAAAAATATAAAAAATAAAGGGTGTTATGTAAGACTGTAGATTATGGAAGTTGAACTTCAATAGATTATCGTTTAATACTCCGAATGAAATGTTACAATTATTATCAATTAACGAATTGACAAATGTATGTGGTTAAAACAACCTCCACAGACATCGGATGTCTGGGATGTCTATAACTAATATCTTGTCGTCAAGGGCACCAGACCTTAACATTGAATTAAAAAATAGATAAACGAGCATTTGATAGATTTATAAAATATATAAATATATTCTAATTTGTTATGATATTTATAATTTTATGTTTTATATATAATATTTTTTTTATATTTTTACCAACGGTATATTTTTTTATATTTTCATCCGAAAGAGCTCTTTTTTTTACACTATCGTCATTGTCATCGCTTTTTATTTCAATAACAGCGCGAACTTTTCCATCTACTTGAATCGCGATAGACCTAACATCATCCGTAATCTTTTCATTGTCATATTTTGGCCATTTCTCAAATAAAATAGGCCTTTTATTTCCAATATTCCACCAAAGTTCTTCTGTTATGTGAGGCGCGAAAGGCGCGAGTATTATTAAAAATGTTTCAAATATATTTTTTGAAATTTCACTTTCTTTCTCCATTTCATTTAATAAAATCATCAAAGAGCTTACCGCCGTATTAAATTTCATCGCTGTAATATCTTCTCCATTTTTTTTTATCGTCTTATGAATCAACTTTTCTAATTTTGTATTTTTTTGCGACTTTATGGACTTTATGGACTTTATAACTTTTAACTCTAATTTCCAAACTCTTTCAATAAATCTTCTTGCTCCGACTATATTATCGGTATTCCACGCTATAGCTTGGTCAAGCGGCCCCATAAACATTTCGTAAACTCTAAATGTGTCAGCGCCAAACTGCCTGACGACTTCATCGGGATTTATAATATTACCCCATCTTTTGCTCATTTTTCTGCCGTCATTTCCCATAATCAAGCCCTGATTTTTAAGACCGATGAACGGCTCTTTGTCGCCGATAACTCCGATGTCATACAGAAACTTGTGCCAAAAACGGGCGTAGATGAGATGACGGGTCGCATGCTCCGCCCCGCCGACATACATATCCACTGGCAACCAACCTTTTATTATTTTTTTGAATTTGGAATTTTTAATTTGTTTAGAAATTGGAACTTGGGATTTTAGATTTTCAGCTATGCAATAGCTGATGTAGTACCAAGACGACCCTGCCCATTGAGGCATTGTATTTGTTTCTCTTTTGCTTTTGCTACCACATTTCGGGCATTTGACATTGACCCATTTCTCCATCTTTGATAGTGGAGATTCTCCGGTATCCGTCGGCTCGTAAAATTTTACTTTCGGTAATTTAACAGGCAAGTCCTCCTCTGAAACTGCAACCCATCCCGGATTCAATCTTTCGCCTTCGTTTTGAATTTGAGATTTCAAATTTGGGATTTGTTTGGAGTTTGGAGTTTGGAATTTGGGATTTCCCGCTTGTCTTTTACAATTTTCGCAAAAGACAAGCGGTATCGGCTCGCCCCAATATCTCTGTCGCGAAAAAACCCAATCTTTTAATTTGTAATTTATTTTTTTTCCGCCCAATTTTTTCTCTTTCAGCCATTTCGTCATTTTTTCTCTGGCATCGCTTGATTTCATTCCACTAAATTTCCCCGACCCGATAAGATACCCTTCGCTTGTGTAGACCTTATCTAAAACAGGATAAATCGGCTTTGGATAATTCTTGCATACCACTTGTTTTATCGGTAAATTATATTTTTTGGCAAACTCCCAATCCCTCTCATCATGCGCCGGCACAGCCATCACCGCGCCTGTGCCATAATCGCCTAAAACATAATCTGCGACAAAAACAGGAATTTCTTCATTATTGAAAGGATTGACCGCCTTTAGACCTTTCAATTCCACCCCTGTCTTCCTTTTGGCTAAATCCGTCCTCTGTAAATCATTTTTATTTTTCGCCTTTTTAATATACTTTTCTACTTCCGCAAGATTTAAGATTTGAGATTTGAAATTTAAAATTGCTGTATGCTCCGGCGCCAGCACCAAATAAGTACATCCAAAAATCGTATCAATTCTCGTCGTAAAAACTTTGATATCATCAACTTTTGACTTTTGACTTTTGACTTTAAAACTTATTTTTGCTCCTTCCGACTTTCCTATCCAATTCCTCTGCGCTTCTTTAATATACTCCGGCCAATTTTTTAATTCATTTAAATCTTTCAACATCCTTTCGGCATAGTCGGTAATTTTTAATACCCATTGTCTCATCGGTTTTTTTATCACCATAGTTCCGCACCTCTCGCATTTACCGTCCTCCACATCTTCATTAGCAAGACCAGTCAAACACGATGGGCAAAAATTTATCGGCTCGTATGATTCATAAGCCAAACCATTTTCAAACATTTTCAAAAATATCCACTGCGTCCATTTATAAAAATTTGGGTCGGAAGTAATTATTTCTCTCTCCCAATCATAATCAAAGCCGATAAGTTCAAGCTGTTTTTTGAATTTTTTAATATTGTTTTTGACAGCAACTTCGGGATGAATTTTATTTTTAATAGCGTAATTTTCCGCAGGCAATCCAAACGAATCAAAACCCATCGGATGCAAGACATTAAATCCGTTCATTCTTTTGAAACGAGAATAAACATCAGTGGCGACATACCCTCTCGGATGCCCTATATGAAGCCCCTCTCCGGACGGATATGGAAACATATCCAATACATAGCATTTCGGTTTCTTTCCGCCATCTTTTGTCTTATAAATTTTTTTATCTTTCCAATACTTTTGCCACTTTTTCTCTATTTTTTTATGGTCGTATTTTTTCATAAATAATCGTCTTAGATACTCGCATAATACAATAAAATTTAGTTTTTAACAACAAAAAAATGTACACGAATTTAAGCGACCGCTTAAATTCGTGTACATTTTTAATTTCGCAAGAGTTTAAAATATTCTTCTCTTAATATTTTTGCCGTCTTTAAATTGTTCACGATAATAAAAACTTGAACTTCTCTCACTTTTGGTATTATAACCGGGCGAGCATAGCCAGATTTTACATAAACCAAATGATCGCCACCAATTCTATCTAATATCCAACCATTCCGTTCAAAAACCTTAACTAATTTTTTCTAATGAATCGGATTGATTTTAGGCATTGATTAAGCTTTCATTTCTAAAGAAGAAATTAAAATAGTGGGAGCAAGCCATTTTTTTTCTTTTTTAACAAAACCGTTTTCTCTTAAAACCTGATTTAAAGTTCCAAATTTTTTAGCGGTTTCAATAAACAAGCCAATGGCTTCCTTGAGCATTTTTTTGGCTTCTTCCAATGTCTTGCCCTGTGAAGCCACTTCCAATTCAGGATTATAAGCCACATAATGTTTGCCTTCTTTCCAAATTTTTGATGTTAAAAATAATTTCATATTTATAGAAAAGATAACATTTCTAAACCGAAAGTCATCGGCAATGTTGGACACTCAGTGTCCAACATTGCCGATAAATTATATCTTCGGATTTTTTAATATCGGGTATAAGTCCTTATCAATTTTTCGGTCAAAGCATTGTCTGCCGGAGCTGTGTTGCCAGTTTTCATTAAGATAACTGTCTCCTAAAAATACAGGAATAGATCTTGTCATATTTTTTAAATCAATTTGCGCATCGCTCTCTAAACTGAAATCGGCGCAAAGCTTGAAGCTTAATTCTGAAACTTTTTCGTAGTCATAAGAAGTGGCTCTTTCCGGGTCAAGAGGAATATTAAATCCGGTAATAGGGTCTTTCAGCTCGCCCAAGTTGTTCGGTAGACCCCCTTTTCTCTGATAAAAATTGACAATTTGATACTGAATATTCTGTAAATCATTCACTCTCCTTTCGTCAAACCTCTTCATTCTCAACGAAAAAGGCGAACCAATAATAAAGAACCCGCCGACAATTGAAGCCAGAACGGCGAAAGACACCACATAGACGAGCAATTTTACTTTTCCTGACTTTTGCCCTACATCTCTCTTTAAATCATAGAGATAATAAGCAAAAACCGTTCCGGCAACAATCAGAACCGCTAAAACTTTTAAGGCGAAACGCGTTGTTATTTCTCCGCCGAGAAAAGTGTTTATCAGTATTATTAAGTCGGTGATAATCGTTACCCCAGCGATAAAAAGTGTCAGATAAGTAAGCCATTTTCTTATGCCGAGATTTTTCTTCAAAAAATTGACTACCAAGTCCTTATTTATAAACCATGAAAGAAAAATATAAATCGGAAAAATGATTATAAGCGAAGCAATAGACCAGCGCATTCCGGACGAAAAATTGTCATAGCTGAAGCTAAGCGCATCTGGAAAAGAAGCATTGATTATTTCAAACAATAAATTGATAAAGCTCACCGCGCTCCAATAAAGTGCTGCCATTGCTCCGATAAAGACAAAAAAGTCCTTCGGAGTCGTCTTGATTTTTATGTTTTCATAATCCATATTACAATTATTACATTATACGACAAAACAGATAAAAAAACAAAAATAAATCCGCTGAGTAGCGAGATCCACCGAGTAGTGATGGATTAGCGAGGTTCAACCTCGATGTTTGTCAAATTTTGAACTCTACCACATCGCCGTCTTGGACGACATATTCTTTTCCTTCCGTCCTTGTCCATCCTTTTTCTCGCGCCGAAGCGTAAGAACCGGCTTCAATAAGTTTCTCGTAAGAGATGATTTCCGCGCGGATGAATTTATCTTTGAAATCAGTGTGAATTGCGGCGCCTGCGGAAGGCGCGGTGGTTCCGCGTAAAATCGTCCACGCTCTGGTTTCATCAGCGCCTGTCGTAAAATATGTTATTAAATTAAGCAATTTGTAACTTTTTCTTATCAAATTATCAATTCCACTTTCAAATATGCCAAACTCTCTGCGAAATTCCAATTTATCATTATTGCTGACATCTTTTAATTCATTTTCAACATTTGCGTCAACTTCAACCCATATAGCGTTTGAATTTTCAAGAAAGTTCATCAATCTTTTATATCGTTCGTCTTGAATGTCGTCAATATTTATGCCGTCTGATTTTTTATTTAGAACATATAAAATAGGCTTCATCGTCAGTAAGTTAATTTGTTTTGTCGCTACTCTCTCTCTTTCGTCTAATTCTAAAGAATTCGCGAGTTTCCCAGCTATTAACGCTTGCTCAATTTTTTTTAATACATCATATTCGCTCAAAGCGTTTTTATCTCCGCTTCTTACTTCTTTTTCCATATTTGATAATCTCTTTGTTACGGTTTGAAAATCCGCCATTATAAGTTCAAGATTGATGACTTCTATATCGTCAAAAGGGTCTATTGTTCCATTTATATGCGCTATATTGGTATCATCAAATATCCTTACCACTTCAACAATAGCGTCAACTTCGCGAATGTTTGAAAGAAATTTATTGCCAAGTCCTTCTCCTTCGGAAGCGCCTTTTACAAGCCCTGCAATATCTACAAATTCAACTATCGCAGGAATTATTTTTTGAGAATTTGACAAATTACTAAGCGCGTCAAGTCGTTCATCAGGCACCGCAATTACTCCCACCGACGGGTCAATCGTGCAGAATGGAAAATTCTCCGCTGGGACTGATTTCTTTGTAAGCGCGTTGAAAAGCGTTGACTTACCGACATTCGGCAATCCGACTATTCCTATTGATAAACTCATTTGTTAAACTTTAACATTTTTTAAAAAAAATTTCTATACTCAAAACATATCAAGGTCCGACCTCGTTGACACTCATTGTTACCACGATACCCGCTTTGTCTTCCGTGTAAATTAGCTCTCCTTTTCCAATCCACTTGCCGAACGCTTCCGACACCTCAATTGCGCCGTCTTCCATCAGCACTGCCTTAATGTCCGCCTTTGTAAAACCCTCCGGCATATCATCGCTCTCGCGCTCAAGACCCTCCACAAGCCGTCTGCGTTCATCTCTATTCATCAAAAGTAAGCTACACCCTTTCCAACGCGCAACATAGACCGATGTTAACTCTAGAACAATACAAGGTAAATAAGCACCACCAAACGGATGAAGCAGTGTTCGTCTCGATTTCGGCTTTACCCAAGCTCGCTCACTCTTAAACTTATTCCTATATTCCTCTGGAATTATTATTTTCATAATTAAAAATGTATCGCCTTGTCCATTGCGTCTTTATGCGCTCTCCGAGCTTTCTTAATCCACCAACGCTCACCGTTTGCCATTTTGTAGACATTGTCCACCACCTTACCCACCTCCACTATCCGAACCGACTTTGCACTTTGTTTAGTTATCCATCCAGCTAAATACGGTGCTGACTTTTTAGCAACCCCGTATTTTGAAAAGACGAGATACGCCGTCAATTCTGCCTCCACCTCTTCGGATGAGCGGTCAATTTTGTGCGCGTCCTTGGCAATAAACACATCTTCAAACCCCTCCACATTTTTTCTTCTAAATTGTACCGCCTTGCGTATTTCGCCACAATGCCCAAGCAAATAATGCGCCACCTCATGAACTAACACCCCGAATGCCTCCTGCAAAAATGCGGGGTCTTTATACCTCGGATGTAATTTTATCCTGTATTCGTTAGTGTCCATCTTGTGGTTTGCAACCCCAAATGTCATATGACCCTTCTCGCGCAGGTAATCTGTAGAGGCGATGCTAAATCTTATACCCAATTCTTCACAAAGCCGTATTAAACTTTCTATTCTCTCTCGCGATATGCCACCACTTTCTTCTACCCACCAATAGATTAAATCTTTTTCTGACAATGGCTCACCTTCAATATCTTCAAGGTCATATACGAACTCTACTGGAGCGAAAGGAAACAATATCAGCAAGGGTCGGGCAGACGGCTTTAGCTCTCTGTTAAAAAGCTTTTTCCATTGCGCTTTTGTGGCGTAATAAAAGCAAGACGGCTTTTGTATAAATACAAGAGTGCTGTTAAATGTTGAGTGATTCGGCACCCTCTTGCAAAACTCCAAATACTGCTCCATTTTCTCCGAAGATTTCATCGCAAGGAGTTGGTCAAAAAAATCCTGCACCTCCCGCACAAACATTTCTTTTTTATTTTCAGACACCATAAAAAAATATCCGTAATAAAATGTTTCCAAACGCAATAACCATAAAAATCTGTGCCTTGTTAAAAGAAGTAAAAAACGTTTCTTTGTCTGAAAGCATCGGCATCTTTATAAGCGGAATATAAACAATAATGCTTGCGACAGAACCTAAAAGAAATAAATAAAGTGTTGGCAGAAAACCTGCGATATACCAATGGTATCCCACAGCACCCAAGAGAAGTATGTATCCTACAGAATAAAAGAAAAACAACCATAATCTTTTGGGTGCGAACACATCTGTCGCGGTTATTATAGAAATTTCAAAACCAGCTCCAAGTTTACTGATGTAAGCCATTGAACCGATACCTACCGCAAAAAGAAAAAACAATTCCAAATCAACCTCTAGCCACTTCGCAATAAAATAAACAGCCACCAAAAGAAGACCTGTAAATTCTACGCCTCTAAAATAACGAGCCATCTCGTCTTTCCCTTCTTTCCTTGCAAGAATAGCCAAACTTGACCAGCCTAAAAAGATATACCCCGCCAATACTATTGTAATCAAAGCCATAATTTTTTATGTGATAAGCTCCCTGCAAACAAAAAGCCCACCACGGGTAGAGGCTCGAAGCCTCTCATACCGGTTTCCCGATATGGCGAGTTAAGCGACCCCATGATGGGTTTTTTATGCTTAACTCGTCTTTTTCACCATGCCTCTTGTCATAGCAAAAAGTTTAGATGTTCTACTTATTTAATTATATTTTTAGTCTACCACTATGAAAAGCAAAAAGCCCCACGCCAGCTAAAAAGCCGTATGTTTTCAAAAAATAGAGTCATTTTGGAGGAGTGGAGTGTACTATCCTACCTTGCTGATTACGACTCACAATGATGCGCCCATAGCGTGGTGGAGGAAGTTTTATCGTGAAGGAAAATGGAATCAGTTTTGTGCTTTCTCCGGCAATACTATGTCGTATTGTGTCCAAACTATGCCTATTGATAACATGATTACTACTATACCATAAGTAAGTATGTCACTCACAATTATCTTTTTTGAGACCCTCCACAAAATTGTGTCTGGCATAGTAGAGTTAAAACACTATGAAAGACAATAAAAACAATAAGAAATAATTATCATTTAAATCTCCTAACAGATTACTTGATTATTTATGGTTATTAAAGAGTTTAAAGAGAAAAACTATATGAAATACCCGATTTCAAATTACAAATACCTTACAAAGGTCGCGCAAAATAGAAAAGAGTCAGACACAATTTATTAAACGGTCCCTCTTTTTACTATGTCATCAATACCTAAATCTCGACAGATTTTCTTCGCAAGGAAGAAATTAATCTCACCATGTCTTGGTACAGTTGACGTGTGACCAGTTGTAGCATTAAAAAACACGGAGTGCTTGGCGCCTTCACGCACAAGAGAACATCCGTGTTTTAATAAATATCTAATGAGGTCAACTCGTTTCATTACATTGTAATGACCATATCCTCCCGAGTGACATTACTACCTTCTCGCACAGTCAGCAATTTATTTGTTTCCAACACAAGCATAAGCGCCTCTTTTAAATTTTCTTTTGCTTCTTTTAGCGTTTTTCCTTGTGTGTTTACGCCAGGAATTTCCTCAACCCATGCCGAATACCATTTCCCCGTTTTTTTATAGTTCGCGGTAAATTTCCTTTTCATACTATGATAATACGCCGTATGTTGCCACATGTCAAATCATGCACTGGGTTAGTATATAGTTCACACCAAAGGGTATGAAAACAACAAATAATCTAAGTACCTTTAAAAATGTAGAGGAATTGATACAACTGGTGTAAATATAAATCAAAAAGAATATTCTGAATTAAAAGAAAAAATTTTTAAATTACTTCGTCAAATTTCACCTAATGTTTGCGTATATCTGATGTTTTGTGGAGCGTAGACCTATGACCTAAACCTTGCTTAGACCATTTTTCAATCTGCTCGCTGGCAGATTAAACAGCTTTTTTACCATAAGATTCTACCTTTTTGTGCCATTGTTCTTTCTTTTTATCAGACGCGCGTTCAGATGGACCAAAAGTCGTTACACGCACGGGGTCAAATCCCGCAAAACCAAGAATGCCACGCGCGAGTTCATTTGTAAAATCTCCAAAAAGAAACCGTACTTTTATAGGATTCATACCTACGGTAATTATAATTCGCGCTGTTTTATTCTTTAAGAGTTTTTCCCATTTTGAAGGGTCTTCTTTTGAAAATCTAAACGCAAATCCCGGCAAAAACATTCTATCAAAAAGACCTTTTAGAATTGCCGGCATAGTGCACCACCAATTTGGATAAAGTATAACTATATGGTCAGCCCATTTAAAATCCTCCTGCATCTTTATAAGGTCTGGCTCAAGCTCTTGAATTTCTTTATATCCTTTATGCAGTATCGGGTCAAATTTCACATCGCAAATATTTGTCCTTCTGACTTCATATCCCGCGTCTTTCGCTCCTTTTTCATAAGAATTGGCTAAATAACCTGATAATGTCTCGCAATCAGGATGACCTAATAATATGAAAATTTTTTTCTTCTTCATATTTTTATATTGTTTATTGATGAATTGCTAAAAAATACTCGTATAAATAAAAACTCGTGATTAACAGCGCGCCAGCGAGAGCTGTCCAAAACACAATTTTTAACATATAAATTAAAATTTCTTCACGGTCTGATATTTTAAAATAACATAAAAATCCAAAAATATAAAAAATCATAATAGATATAACGCTTTTCCCTATCCAGTGATGGTTAAAAGCGCCAGCAAGCCAATTTTTAAATGGTTTATATAATTCTCCGAAAATTACGGCAAAAACAATAAAAACAATTGCGAGAATCGCGCTTATAGCGAATGAATTTATTAATTTATTTTTTTTATTTTTCATATCTTATATATTTTTGAAATAAAATTTTTACCTACGCGCTGTTATAACCTTGCCGAGCCGGATATTATCACTCCGCCAAGCGCCATAAATACCGATATTATAAGCGTTATTAAAACGACTAACGCAAGCGCGTTTCTAAGCGGACGATTTTCTTGCAAATTATTTCCCTTAAACCACACCGTTAGTAAAATCACAAACGCGAGCAGTGGAAGAAATAAAAATATATGTTCTTTTGTTTCCATTATGATAGAATGCGCCCAAGGATTTGGAC
Organism: Candidatus Campbellbacteria bacterium CG10_big_fil_rev_8_21_14_0_10_35_52; assembly: GCA_002778715.1. GTDB lineage: Bacteria > Patescibacteriota > Minisyncoccia > Phycocordibacterales > UBA2163 > UBA2163. The sequence continues at coordinate 11,842 of PFAA01000032.1, read as the reverse complement.
CATCTTTTATAATCGGCTTAACATTGCTTCCATAATACACCACATAATAATAGCCCCCTGTTATCCACGCTGTAATATACGCGACAAAAGCGGTAATAGAAGATATTTTAAGCAAGCGAACCGAAATATTTTTTTTGAAAAGCCAAAGGAGCGTCGCGTATGAAGCTATTATTCCTATAACTCCTATAATAATATGAACGGATAGCAATATTGATAAAGTTTGCGTCATATAAAATATTTACCTAAATATAATTTTTTAATTATTGATAATACGCCAATTATAACAAATACAGCGATTGCGTAAAAAATTAAAAATGTAAAATATGAATAATCAGCGCCTCTTATTATTCCAAGAGTAAGCGCTCCATACCATGAAGTGATTGAAAGTCCTTCCCCGAGCCACATTGGTATTTTTCTCATTTGCATTAAAAGCGCGTTTGAAACAAGTATAAATATAATCGTAAGTTTCGCCCAAAGCCGAGGGTCAAGAAGCCGCTCTTCTTGTCCTGTCATACGATATTCAAGAAGAAATCCAAAGCCCGACAATACGGTTATTACAAGTCCCACTCTAAGAGTTGTAAAAATTATAGAAAGCCATTCTCCTTCCATTGGGTCAATCTTGCCATCTTTAAGCGCTTTCAGATAAAGAATGCCGCCAAAAGTCGCGCCTCCAACTCCGAGAGCGACTCCAATAAGATGTGTTGTTATTAAAAATATATGCAAGTCCATAATTTTAATTTATTATTTGCTGACTAATTTTTATCTCATTCCATCGCTTTTTTAAGCTCTTCCTTGTGATTTTGCATTACTTCCATCATAGCTGTCATTTGGTCTTTTCCATCTTTTATTTTTATTTGCGCTTCTTTAGCTATGGTCTGAAAAAGTTGAGGATTTTTTTCAATCATACCTATAAGTTTTTCTTGCTCCGCTTCTGGCATTCCCTTAAGCTGTGATTTCAGCATTTTTTTAATCAAAAAATTCTTTAACATAGCGTTTATATTATAACTTTTATTAAGATTTGCGACAATCATCGTGGAATAAAAATCTATTTCTTCTCTCGCCAATCTTCTATTTTTTTATGATGCCCAGAGAGAAGAACTTTAGGCGCGCTGTATTTTTTTCCTTTATATATTAACACTTCGGGACGCGTATAAACATCGCGGCTCGCTATTCTTTCTTCTTCTATTGAACTTTGATTTCCAAGCACTCCTTTTATTTGTCTTGATACAGCGTCCAAAATAATCATCGCGGGAAGCTCTCCTCCCGTGAGCACATACGGTCCTATTGAAATACTTTCCGCTCTCAATATTTTTTTGACCCGAGCGTCAATTCCTTCATATCGTCCCGATATGATTATAATATCTTTGTATATTTCTGCGAGTTTTTTTGCGTAAAGATTATCAAACTGTTTGCCGTTTGGCGAGAGAAAAATTATTTTAACTTTTTTCTTTCGTCCTATCGCTTTCTCTGCCGCCTTTAACACGGATTCCGCTTCAAGCACCATACCAGGCCCGCCTCCGTATGGTTTTCGGTCAACTCGTTTATGTTTGTCTTTTGTAAAATCGCGTGGATTATAAAAATTAATTTTAATTTTTTTATTTTTAATTGCTCGCGCGATAATAGATTCGCCTGTATATGATTTAAATGCGTTCGGAAACAATGTAATTATGTGAAATGTCGTCATACAAATTAATTCTTACATATTATGCATAATACGCTTTTATGTAATTTTTAATAATTTATCGTCTGCTAACAAATACTATACTAAAAGAAAAACCGCTTGGAAGCAATGCTTCCAAGCGGTTTTTCTTTTTTTACATTTAAACTTTCAAATCTTTCATCGCTTCATCTACACTTCGTGACGCGGGACCTCTTGTTGAACCTTCCGGTTCATTGATTTTGAGGTTCACTCGAGCGTTGTTTTTCATCCCAACGACTCTTAAAAGCGTGCGAAGAGCTTTGGCGGTATTTCCAGATCGGCCGATTATTTTCCCCATATCTTGTCCGTTTATATCAAGAGTAAGAAGAACTCCCATCTCGTCCACAGTTCTTTTGACTTTCACATCATTTGGGTTATCAACCAATTCCTTTATAACAAATTCAAGAAATTGCTGGTCCTTTTCCATAAAACTAATCGTATTTGACTTATAATCTATAATTCAAGCAGTTTTCGACATTTCTGCTATTATTTAGTGTATATAATAACAAAAAAAAGTCAATGCTTTGCATATAAGTTTAACAAACCATAAATTACAAACTTTTTCGTAAATATTGTCTTTGAAAAACATTACAAAAAAAGTATAGAAGTCTGGAAGTCAGACTTCTATATTAACCTAATAAATAGACAACAACAAAAACCCCGCCAAATAGCAGGGTTTTTGTTTTGTTGATTTATTCTAAATCCTTAAAAAGTTCTTTATGCAATCCGAGGACTATCCTTGGATGGTGGTCCTTGGATGGTAATTCTTTGGACGATAAAATAATTTTTCTATCCGCTAGATAGCGGATTAATTTCATATGATATATCGTATGATTTGATTTTTTTTGAGAATATCAAATTTAATATCAAGGTCATCGCCTTGACATATTATTTGTTGTTTCATACGATATCGTATGATTTTTCTAATTATTTTTTTGTAAATTATTTTGAATTACAAAGCTCATCACAAGCATAAAATTCATCCAGGGACTCTTTAGATTAGTTTACTTCTTGGATTGATTCATATTGAATATCCATCATATTGCGCCTTTTAATACATATTTGAATCCTATTATTGTTTATAAAAAGGTGCGGAAAATCCGCTATCGCTGAAATTGTGTACCATTTATATTTAATAATATTCATCATATTTTTAGAAAAATTTTAATTTTAATATTTTTTAATATTTTCGCTTAATATTTTTATAACATAATCAATGTCTTTTTTTGTTGTTTCTTTTCCGAGTGAAAAACGAAGCGAGCTTTTTGCCCGTTCTCTGCCGTACCTAAGCGCTTCTATTACATAAGAGCCCTCGTTTTCATCACCCTCCTTGCACGCGCTTCTTGTGGCGCAAGTTATTCCCTTATTGTCAAGCAATACCACAAAAAACTCTCCGTTAATATTTGGTATATAGATATTTATATTATTTGGCGAACGCGATTCCCTGCTTCCGTTAAGCTTCGCTTTCGGAATTTTTTTATATATTTTTGTTATAAAATAATCACGAAGTGTTTTAATTCTTTCATATTCTTTTTCTCTATTTTTTTCGGCAAGCTCCAGCGCTTTCGCAAATCCGATAATAAGAGGCGTGTTTTCTGTTCCGGCTCGCAATTTGTTTTCTTGCCATCCTCCTTTTATAATGGAGTTAATTTTTACATCTCTTTTTTTATATAAACACCCGACACCTTTTGGTCCGTAAATTTTCTGCCCTCCAAGCGTCATTAAATCTATATGCATTTTTTCCACATCAAGCTGAAAATACAGCGGCGCCTGACTTGCGTCCGTGTGTAAATACGGCAATCTTGGATTTTGGATTTTGGATTTTAATTTTTTTTTGCGGAAATGCCGAAGTGTTTTTGCGATTTCCGCGATTGGCTGTATCGTTCCTATTTCATTATTCACATACATTATAGACACAAGAACGGTATTTTCTTTGAGAGCTTCTTTAATATCTTTCACATTCACGATTCCGTTTTCTTCCGTTCCTATATAACTGACATTAGCGCCTTTTTTCTCAAGAAATTTAAACAATTCCAAAACAGACGAATGTTCAATAGCGCTTGTTATAAAATGCATATCTTTAATCCTCATCCCGCTATCTTCAAGCGCGCTGATTACTCCGAAAATCGCCAAATTATTAGATTCAGTTCCGCCTGATGTAAATACTATTTCTTCGCTTCTTGCGTTCAAAACATCGGCAATGCTTTTACGCGCGCCATCAATCGCGGTTTTTATGATAACTCCTTCTTTGTATATCGCGCCAGCATTGCCAAAAAGAACGGTAAAATATGGTTGCATTGCTTTTAACACATCATTGTCAATTGGAGTAGCCGCGGCATAATCCATATATATTCTTTTTTTCCCATGCACAGGAGGGTCAGACCCTCCTGTGCCTTTTATGGAAATCTGTTTATTTTTATTCATAAATTATTTTGTTGCGTTATAAAATCAAGAAACATCAATATTGTGAATTACGAAACGCAAAAATTTAGGTCTATTGAGCAAAAACATTTAAAAAATAAAAAGATTTTGCGATCGAGGACCTAAATTTTTGCGTTTCGTAATTTATAGTCAAGAGTAGTCCGTATTATTATTCACGAAAATCACTTTTTGCAAAAAGTCCCAAATAATTGTATAGTATAATCTTATATGCTATTTAATATTTATTCAATCTCTGCTTATTTGATACTTCTATTCGCTATTGGCGC
>PFAA01000032.1:5132-7419 GCA_002778715.1 Candidatus Campbellbacteria bacterium CG10_big_fil_rev_8_21_14_0_10_35_52 | reverse complement strand
ATTATGCGGCTTGAGAAAAAAATTAAAAATTTCACTTATGGAAAAGATGGCAAAAATCTGGAAAGTTCTATGGTTGCGATAAAAAAGAATTTAGACGACCTTATAAAATCAAGAAAAGATATAGAAAATTATCTTATGGAAGTGGAAAATCGTTTGAGAAAAAGTATTCAAAGCGTGGAAACAATACGATTTAATTCTTTCAAAGGAGACGGTTCCGGAGGAAATCAAAGTTTCGCTACGGCTTTCCTAAATGAAAATGGCAATGGACTTGTTATATCAAGTATTTACGCGAGAGGTATAGTAAGTATTTTTTCAAAACCGCTCAAAAAATTTGTTTCAGAATTTGAATTATCAAATGAAGAGAAAAAAGCAATAAATGACGCGAGGAAGAATATTGGCTATCGTAAATAAGATTATCTTTTTATACAAAAGCCATTGTTCTATAAATTAAGATTTCCACAGTTAATAAAATTATGAGAAATTATGGAAAAAAATAAAAAATCACAAAAAAATATCGGCGACAAAATTAATGCGTCCGCGAACAAAAAAAATCAAAGACCTCCTGTTGTCGTGATAATGGGACATATAGACCACGGCAAATCAACACTCCTTGACTATATAAGAAAAACAAATGTTGTTGACGGCGAAGCCGGCAGTATAACGCAACGAATTTCTGCTTACGAAGTCGCGCATAAAGACAGCTCCGGAGCAAATAGACGGATTACTTTTCTTGATACTCCCGGACATGAAGCATTCAAAAAAATAAGGTCCAACGGAGCTGAAATCGCAGATATCGCTATACTTGTAATATCCGCCGAAGAAGGCGTAAAAGCGCAAACATTAGAAGCGCTTAAATGTATTCGCGAAAGTAAAATACCTTTTATAATAGCGATAAATAAAATGGATAAAACAAGCGCGAATTTGGAAAAGACAAAACAAAATCTTCTTGAAAATGAAATATATCTTGAAGGGTCCGGCGGAGACATTCCTTTTGTGCCAATTTCCGCCAAAACAGGAAGCGGCGTATCAGAACTTCTTGATATGACACTTTTAATCGCAGACCTTGAAGATATTAGCGGGAACCCGGATATTGAAGCAAGCGGTGTCGTTATTGAATCTGACCTTGATAATCAAAAAGGAATTTCCGCTACGCTTATAATAAAAAACGGCGAGCTTAAGCTCGGAATGTTTATTGTTTCAGGAGATAGTATCGCTCCCGTTAGGATAATGGAAGATTTTCGCGGAGAAAAAATAATTAAAGCTGTTTTCTCAAGTCCTGTTAGAGTAATAGGTTTTAATAAAATACCTGACACAGGATTACCTTTCAGCTCGTTTTATACAAAAAAAGAAGCTGAAAAAGCGCTCGCGCAAACAGACAAAAAAATTCCGCTTATTAAAAATAATAAGAATGAAAATAAATTATTAGAAATTCCAATAATACTTAAAGCGGATGTTTTTGGCACGATTGACGCGATAGAATACGAGATAGAAAAACTAAAAAGCGATAGTGTGAAAATCAGAATTATAAATAAAAGCGTCGGGTCAATATCCGAAGACGATGTAAAAACAGCTTATAGCGGCAAAGGGGCGCTTATTGTCGGCTTTAACACTAAAATTGACGCACCCGCGCGAAATCTTGCCAGCCAGCTTAATGTTGAAATTAAAATATTTGATGTAATATACAAAATATCGGAATGGCTGGAAAAGATTATGAAAGAAAGAACTCCGATGGTGGAAGTAGAAGAAAAAATAGGAAGCGCGAAAATTTTAAAAATTTTCAGCAAAATTAAAGACAAACAAGTGCTTGGTGGAAAAATTCTTGAAGGAGAGCTGTCTGTAAAAGAAAATATCAATATAATACGAAGGGGCGAAAATATTGGGAAAGGTGAAATAATAAATCTTCAGCAAAATAAAATAAATGTAAAACAAATATCAGAAAGTGGCGAGTTTGGCGCGCAAATCAAAGCGCGTCTGGAAATATCCGCGGGAGACATAATAGAGGGCTTTATAATAATTAAAAAATAAGATAATATGTCAGATAGAACAGCGAGAATTTCAGAACTTATAAAAAAGCTTGCCGCGGAATTTTTATCAAAAGAAGCGGATAGGTCTTCCATTATTACAGTTACTCGCGCGAATATATCAAAGGACTTAAAAAACGCTACCATATATTTGACAATATATCCGCAAGCGAGCGAAAAATCCGCTCTCAATTTCGCAAAACGCAAAAGAACTGAATTTAAAAAATACGCGAGAGAAAAAATCAGGATAAAACGAATCCCCTCTT
>PFAA01000032.1:0-5115 GCA_002778715.1 Candidatus Campbellbacteria bacterium CG10_big_fil_rev_8_21_14_0_10_35_52 | reverse complement strand
TTTCAATCAATAAGGCCTGGTAGCCAAGTGGTAAGGCAGCGGTTTGCAAAACCTCTATACGCGGGTTCAATTCCCGCCCAGGCCTCCAGGATTAGACTTTCCGATTTTTGACCGACGAATCGGTGGGCGGCACGAAGTGCCACCCATTGGTTTTGTGGGGGGAAATCAGGACTTATCGGCGCGCAGAGACGCGCCTCGCGGTTGGCCAAGACGAGGTTCGAGCCGAACACTTGTTCGGCAGCAACCTTTTTTAGAAAAAGGTTGCTATCCATTGCGGTTTTCTCAAGAGAAGAAGCGACTTTTATCCATTCTCTCATCGGTTCGAGCCAACCGTTCTGCTTTTGTTCAAGGTTGGTCATTTGCTCTTCCAGCGACTTCTTTTCGGAAAGGAGTTTTGATTTTTCAGTTCGGTAAACTTCTCGGTCAATATCTTGTTCCAAATAACCATCAAGAAGTCGCTGGAGTTTAGTAGCAATGATTTTGATTCTCTCTTGATTCGTTTGAACAAAAGCAGAAACGGATTGGGTGGACTTTGATTTATCTTTTTCCAATCTTGCTTGTAGTTTTTCCGCCCAATCCGCAGGCAAAGAAACTTTTTGAAGCAGAGAGGAAATTTGCTCATCTAACTTTTCCTGGCGAATACAAGATTCGGGACATTTGAAGTTTTTGCGTTTTTTAGTGCAGTGATAATAAGTGTAGAAATGTTGCGTGCCGTTCTTTTGTGTCTTTACCCTGTATTCGCCGGTAATCATCATGCCGCAAGTGGCGCAACGAAGCAGTCCACAAAATACTTGCGGCTCAATGGTGGATTTATGCCGTGGTCGTCCTCTCTGCTTCAAAACTTTCTGCACTCTATCAAAAAGTTTCTTTGCGATGATTGGCTCGTGCTTACCCTCGTGTATTTCGCCAGCATAGCGGAATAATCCGGTGTAGAAAGGATTGGAGAGGATAAAAGTCGCTCTTGAGATGTGGATTCTCTTTCCGCTTCTTGAAACTAATTTGTGTTGCGCCAAAAATTCGCCAATATCTTCCAACCTCTGATCGCCTTGCGCATATAGCTCAAAAACCTTGCGAACAACCGGAGCTTGCTTTTTATCCACGACAACAGTTTTATTACGCGAGTCATTGATATAGCCAACCGGCGCAAGGCTTGGATATTCTCCGCGTTTCACTTTTTGGCGCAATCCTCTTTTTGTATTTTCGGAAAGAGAATCCACATAGTATTTGCTTTGCCCAAAGGCGATGTTGAGCATAAATTTCCCTTGCGAGGTATTTTCCATCCAGAATGTTGGAAATTTCAACATCACCAAATGCCCGCAATCCAAAAGATAAATAACGCGTCCGCCATCCACAGAATTGCGCGCTAATCTATCTGGATGCCAGGCCAAAATTCCGTTTGCTTCGCCGCTTTCTATCCGATTGAGCATATCGTTAAAAATAGGACGACCCGGAATTTTGGCCGATTGTTTTTCCACCAATTCATCAACAATGTTGAGATTTTCCTGTTTCGCAAAAGCGCGCAATTCTGCAATCTGGTCTTCGATAGAACGCACTTGTTTATCTTCCACATCAGTGGACTTGCGGGCATACAAAAAGAATTTTTGCGAGATATTTTGTGTGTCGTTATTCATAAGATTAAAAACTTAAATGGCCGCCCCGGTTGTACTCAATCCAAGTTGCCTTGAACTGACCGGGACGGCTATTAAAAAAGACAACTTTGGTGATTGAGTACATTGTCATTATAGCAAAAATTCTTTTTGTTGGGCAAATCAAATACTAAACCGCAAGGGATTTCGAACCTCGTCTTGGCTAACCGCGAGGCGCGTCTCTGTGCGCCGATAAGTCCTGATTTCCCCCCACAAAACCAATGGGTGGCACTTCGTGCCACCCACCGATTCGTCGGTCAAAAACCGGAAAGTCTAATCCTGGAGTATCTTTATGACTGCGCTCGAACCTACTTTATCAAAAATTCCTGAACAAAGGAAGCCGCCCCGCCGCCGCTCGCTAACGCTCGCCCCATCAAAGAAAAGTTTTGTTTGCGGTTTTGATTTTGCACGCGACCATTTTTTTCTTCTAAAAGGAAAACAAAACTTTTCTTTGGTGTTCTATTCTGAACGAGCAGGCGGCGGGTGCGGCCTCTGTTTTATTTCGTTCGCGGGCAAAAATTTCCTCTCCCTCACCCACTCCACTTTTTGCCCGCTCGCTGAAACTGAAAAGTAAAAAATGTTTTGCAATTTACAATAAAAATGAGGCTACAATATCTCAGCTCGCGCTAAAGCAACATCGGTAGGAGCTCCTATTAAGGTTAGACCTATAGCTTCTCGTAAGTGTCTTTCGATTTGGTGCTGTTTTGTATAACCTACCCCTCCATGTAGTGCAAGGCCAATTCGAGCAATATCAACTGTAGATTCGGTGGTGAAAGCTTTTGTTTTATAAGCATCTTTAATGAGATTTGTCCCTTCCTCGAACCTAGATACTAATTCGTTGAGTATATTTTCTTCTTCTTTGAGTCTACTTTTCATGCTAGCTATTTTATTTTGCACCGCAGAGATGTCTTTAAGTAGGTGGCCTACAGATTTTTTAGATTCAACGTATTCTATTGTTTCTTTAACAATAGTTTCTGCTAAGCCCACAGCTCTAGCACTATAATTTATGAGCGTACCTATTTGAACTTCTTCCAAAGCTTTTTTACCATTAAACTCGATGCCGCCCAGCATCTGTTCTGTTGTAATTTCACATTCAAAATTCAAATTACAGAGACTAATTCCCTCCATTCCTAAGCGCGGAATATCATCACTAATAACAAGACCATCTTGTTTAGACGACAGTAAAGCTATTCCTACTTTTCTGTCCTGCTCATCGTTTCTTGTTTGGTAAGAAGCAACGATTGCTATTAAATCAGCATTCGCGGCGTTAGTTATAAGTATTTTATTTCCTTGCAACATAAGCTTATCACTAAGAAGTTGCAAATTTGTTTGTAGGCTGTCCGGTGATTTACCCTCTTTTTCTGTATACGCATGAGCAGCAATCATTGAGCCATTGGCCATTTTAGGAAGTAAATTTTCTCTCTGGCTGGCCGTACCAAAGCGAACAAGATACTCACACACTTTCAAGTGCGATCCTAGCATACCAGTCAACGGAACAAATCCTCGCGCTAATTCTCTGACAATATCAAGTAGTTCTTTCGGAGTTGCAGTAAATCCACCGAATTCTGAGGGAACATTCAAACCAAATAATCCAAGACTTTTCATCGTATTAATTAATTCTTCTGGATAGTGCCGGATGTTCTCATGAGTAGATGCCCACCTTCGGACATCCGAATCAACAAATTTTTTCACTTGATCTGTAAATCTTTTCATAAAATGAATTTTTTAATTGTTTCAAAAGTTTTATTGTCGGTATGAGAAATTACCAAATTCGGGCTAAAGGTATTTATTTTTTGTTGCCTAACGCCTCCAGTAAAAACGATGAGTACTTTTTCTCCTTTTTTTATAATTTCCGCACGAATGGCTTCTATAGTACCCATAAGAGCAAGTAGACCAGATTTCTCAACAATGACCTCCTGACCTGCGACAACTTTTGTGGTTAATATGATTCCTTCCTTTTGTAGGATGCTCCTTGTCTCATTTTCAAGCATTTTATAGCGATTGTTACTGATAATATTAATTGCTCCTCCGTAGCTCTTAATGATATTTCTCATTCGTTGAAGAAACTCTGCAGACGGATGACTCCTAAAAAGTGTAGGTTCAATAACTTGAGCGATATTTTCTGTTAGCGCTGGCAGTCTTTCTTGTTCTCTGTAATCGGTAGCGTATGGATGTGTTGCCTCCTGTTGAATCCCTAAAAGTTTAGGAGGTTTAAGATCGCTTTTTATCTCCTTTATCCCTTCATAGAAACCGAAGGGCCCATACCCACTGGATAGTGACTGGACATGCCAGTCAAACTTTCTACCAGTTTTTCGATAATGCTCTTCAAGAAAGTAGGCCCGTAGCTTGTTTGCTTGAATTTGGTGTTCAAGGGTCGGCACCTGCAGAATATCTAAACCTTCAGAAACCTTTTTTGTCATTTGCTTTATTAGTGGTTCCGGAAAGTCACATTCTACTGTTTTTGTAAACTTTTCATCTATAAAGTCTGAACTGAGTTTATACCGTGAGTTACTGGGATAAAAAAGGATAGAACATAACTGATGTTTTGCCGAGTATGCAGCTAGAGCCATCCCAGTATTGCCTGATGATTGGTAAACATACTTGTTGATTCCCCTAGAAATACAATCAGCTATTGTGATGCTGGCAAGCCAATCTTTAAAAGTACCCGTATATGATAACGAGGAAAGATCAAGAAGCGATATTCCTACTCCATAAAAATCACCAAGGTCAACAATAAGAGTACCCTCTTTAATGCTTGCGGCTTGTAAGTGATGATACGGTATATCTTCAATATTTTGCCCGTACCTAAGCACTATACTTTCCTTCTCACTATAGTTTGAATTAATCTTCATAACACATTTTGTAAATCCATCTTACCATTTTTCAGGCGTTTGGACGAATAAAATTGCAAAACGTTTTTTACTTTTCAGTTTCAGCGAGCGGGCAAAAAAGAAATAGTTTATTTATTACAATCCCTGAAGATCGCTATCAATGGCTTCAAATTCGGCGTCCAAACCCGATAAATCGGTTTCGTTGAGGTCGGCTCCAATAGCGTCAAGTTCGTCAGAAGTTCGCACGCTTTGCAAATTTTTCGCGGCTTTGTCTTCTCCGGAAGGCATAGCGAGTCCTTCGGCTTGAAGCGCCTGCTTTTCTTCTTGCGACAACTCAATAGGCGTCAAATCCTGCTCAATTGTAAGCGATTCTTTTTGCTCCGAAGGGCCACGATTCAAGAAAAAGAATACTCCTCCCGCGATAACAACGAGGATAATGATTACGATTGTAAGTGTGTTTTTGTTTGCCCCGTTAGACATTTTTTTATTTAAATCATACATAGTTATTTTTATATATCCCGTATCACATCATTTAAAATACTAATTTTTGAGAATGATGTCTAACGGGGTGAATAGTCATGATTATATGCTGGTATTTGACCTGGAACTATTGTAATCGTCGGCTGCTTGCGTATGCA
>PFAA01000015.1:14969-16341 GCA_002778715.1 Candidatus Campbellbacteria bacterium CG10_big_fil_rev_8_21_14_0_10_35_52 | reverse complement strand
CATTCGGAGTATTAAACGATAATCTATTGAAGTTCAACTTCCATAATCTACAGTCTTACATAACACCCTTTATTTTTTATATTTTTTATAATCCAAAATTACAGTTTACTTGATCGCGATAGCAGAATTAAGATACACATTTTTTTCTTACAAAAATTTGGGTTCTGGGGTATGAATGAATACGGATTGTTTTATATTTATATCTTGAACTTTTAAAAGGAGAATTGATCATGAAATCAATTATCAAAGAGAGCATGCCTTGCTGGTATGAATTGTCATGGAGTAATAAAAATTCAATTATTTTAAGAATTCATAAAGATTTTGTAAAAAACAAAGGAAAAATACCTGAAGAAGAATCTATTATTAAAGAACTGAAAGAAGAGAATAAATTCAGTATGTTTGAAGGTGATTTTGAGGGTAAAAATTTTGGTTTTGACAAATCCTTTGTAAACAAAGGATTGAATAAAGATTTTTTTGAAATGGAAGCGGATATTCCTGTTTTAAGAAAGGAAAGCGAAGAATCTTGCAGTTCGTGTGGTGGAACTGGGAGAAATAATTTCTTGGGTGGTATTTGCAGATTCTGTGATGGGAGAGGCAAGTCCTATTTTTATAAATGGGAAAAGGCTTCTGCATTATCGGCCAGTTTTACAGTTTTTTTCATGTATTCTTTTAATCCAAAGGTCCAAACATCTTCAAATTTGAAGCAGTTAATGACTATTCAAACTATAACAAAAAAAGATGCTCAAGGTCATGGCAGTTCTCTTAAGGGAGAATTCAGTGCCATTTTAGTAAATTGGATAAGAATGATTAAAGAAGTGAAAAATTTATTAACCTTAATAAGGACAGCTACTATGGGCACTTTTACTAAAATGAGTGGTTGCAGAGTGGATGAGTCCTCTTTTTGGGTTAGGCTTAAAAATGGCAGACTAATCATGAATTGCCCCGGTGACGCTTGTGGAATACATCCGGAAAATTGGTATGAAGAAAATGACAAGGGATATGAATTTAATTGCCACAATGTCGATAGTCCTATGCAACAAATTACTCTTCTTGCCGGTCTTGCGGCTTTGCACGATGAGGCGCGAAGGGCGGGAATTGGTGTTTTTTAAAACAAAGGCAACAAAGATTTCAAAAAGAGGGCGAGTATTACAAATACAAACCCTCTTTATTTTTTCTCTTCAATTTCTTTTTGGGCGAATTGGGAGAGGTGCACCGTTTCCTATTCTTTTTCCAATTTAACTGTTTTTAAAATGTGTATCCTATTTGTGCTGGAGCTTAATTAAGATACACATTTTTTCTTGCAAAAACTTGCAAAAATTTCGGTTTTGTGGTATGAATAAGGCAGAACTTTGTTTCCTCTCCTTACCCTTCG
>PFAA01000015.1:5763-14950 GCA_002778715.1 Candidatus Campbellbacteria bacterium CG10_big_fil_rev_8_21_14_0_10_35_52 | reverse complement strand
CTTTATGCGAAGGGCGGGTATGCCGTAGCAGAAAGTGCCTTATTCTCGGGCTTTTTCTGCTACGGCAAACCTCAACATTGAGTTAGGCCCGCTGGCAAAAACCGCGACTTTCTGTCGCAGAAAAGGAGACTATTATGAGTGAGATGAGTGTCGATGTCGGCCTCGCTTATAAGATTAAGCAGGCCCTTTCCCGCAACAGCATTTCCGATGTCGCTGACCTTGATTGGCTGGCGACTGGCGATAACATCGCCAAAATTCGGCAGGTACGGCTCGGCCACGCGAAAATCGTCACCCCCGAGTATCTAATCGACTGCGACGAGCAACCGTGTGGCCTCAATAGCTGGTAGATTGAGGAGCACCGGAAGGGTGGCGTGTTCAAGTGGAACGCCGCCAATGTGGCACTCTACCTCGACAAAGGCCAGGAGAACGGCGGGTGGATCGAGGGCAACAAGCTCCTCAAGGAGCTGGCGAACAAGCCCGTCTTGAACGCCAACGTCCTCGACTACCTGTTCGCCCATCCGCACCTCATCCCTGAGGAGTGGAAGGATAAAATCGTCTTCTTCTGGGGGACGATTTACCGCCAGCACGGCGACCTCTGCGTCCGTTACCTATACTGGAACGGTGGCATATGGGACTTGAGCAGCGGCAGGTGGGACTGGAGCGCCTGCAAGCTTGGCCACCGCTGGCACGGCAACAGCCCCGCCGCGGTGGTTCTCATAAGTTAAACTCGACTTTGGACTTTGGATGCTGTGCACTTGCACTTAAGTCCTTTGTCCTTGGCTTCGCGCCTTCGCGCGGAGCCATTTTTTTTGCTAAAATAAAGGTGGTGGTAGGCGCATACGCGGGCGGTCACGGCTTATCACAAAATAATTGCTTTTATGATAAAAGTATAGTATAGTTTAATAATAAAACTTATATATCAATGTCAGCGATAATTACATTTAAGCCGAGACAAGTTACAAAACGACTTTTGTTCGCGCTTTCTCCCCGCGCCAAAGAAGTAATTACAAACAGATACGGGCTTGGCAGAGATGTTCAAAAAATGACTTTGGAAGCCATAGGAAATCAATACGGCATTACAAGAGAGCGAGTCAGGCAAATAGAAAATGCCGCGCTTGAGAGTATAAAAAAGTCGGACGCATTCTCAAACGAAGCGCCAACGCTTAATGAGCTTGCGGTGGCTATTGATTCTCTCGGCGGAATAATTTCAGAGAAGGAGCTTTTAGAATTGATTGCGAAAGATAAAAATACTCAAAATCACACGCTTCTTTTACTTACTCTCGGAGATGCTTTTAATAAGAAAAAAGAAGATAATGAATTTAGGCACCATTGGTATATAGATGAGGACTTGAAGAATGCCATCAATACGGCTCTTAAAAATATATACGGAAATCTTTCAAAAGACGACCTTATTTCCGAATCAGAACTTATAAATAAATTTTTGAATGAAGTAAAAGATTTGAATATAAAATATAGAAATGAAGAAATTGTTAAACGCTGGCTTTCAATATCAAAAACATTAGGTAAAAATCCGCTTGGCGAATGGGGTATTGCGAATTCCCCAAATGTTAAAGTAAAAGGTATGCGCGATTACGCTTATTTGGCAATTAAAAAGAACGGTTCGCCAATGCATTTTACCGAAGTATCAAAAGCTATATTGGATTATTTTGGAAAGAGCGCACACACCGCTACATGTCATAATGAGCTTATAAAAGACCAGCGATTTGTGTTGGTCGGGAGAGGGTTATACGCGCTTTCCGAATGGGGATATACAAGTGGTGTCGTAAGAGATGTTATAATAAAAATTTTGGAAAAGGAAGAAAATCTTACGCGAGAAAGTATTATAGATAAAGTCAGAAAAGAACGATATATAAAAGACAATACAATTACGGTAAATTTGCAAAATAGAGATTATTTTAATATTGATAAAAACGGCAGATATTCAATAAATAAATATTAAATAAAATATAAAAAAACATAAAATTAAAAGCGGGCTGAAAGCCCGCTTTTAATTTTATGTTCATTGCATCATTCTTTTTTTACAGCTTTCGTGTATTATATATATATCAATAATTCAAAGATATATGTTTAAATTTGTTGAAAAAAACATCGGAATACCAGTATTCGGTTTTACGATAGCGTTATTTATGGTGATTTTATATATTTTTTTAAAAATAGCTCCACATTTGTTCATAGAAACATTAAGAGTGTTAAAAATTCTTTCTCCTATATGGTTACCTTTATTATCTGCTTATATATTTTGGTTTTTTTGGGTAATGTATGTCAGAGCTTATTTTTTCTATAATCAAAAATACTTACTTCTTGAAATTAAGCTCCCGAGAGAGATAATGAAGTCGCCACTCGCTATGGAATCTGTTTTTAACGGTTTGCATCAGAGTGTCGGCGAGGCAACATGGTTTGACAAATATTGGTCTGGAAAAACACGCACTTGGTTTTCTTTTGAAATAGTTTCTATTGAAGGTAATGTCAGATTTTTTGTATGGACAAGAGCATTTTGGAAAGAAGTGATTGAAGCGCAAATATACGCGCAATATCCGGAAGTAGAAATTATTGAAGCAAATGACTATACAAAAATGATTGATTTTAATAAAAAAGAAATCATTATATGGGGCGCGGATTTTAAACTTACAGAACCCGACCCTTATCCAATAAAGACATATATTGATTACGGATTAGATAAAGACCCGAAAGAAGAATTTAAAGTGGACCCAATATCGCCAATGATTGAACATTTTGGTTCAATCGGCAGCGGCGAACATCTTTGGATGCAGTTTATTATACGGGTAAATAAGAATGAAAAGAAAAAGAAAGGCGTATGGTTTGGCAAAACAGGATGGAAAGAAGAAGCTGAAGAAGAAATAAATAAAATTTTGCAAAGGGACCCAAAGACAAAAACTTCATCGATAATTTCCGCCGCCGGATTTCCTATAGACCCGATATTAAGCGAAGATGAAAGAGAGAAAGCCAAAGTCCTCGGAAGAAGCATAACAAAGCTTGGTTTTGATGTCGGTATGAGAGGTATTTATCTGGCTGAAAAAGATAAATTTCGCCCAATAAATATAATGGGGCTTATGGGCACAGTAAAACAGTTTAATTCAAATACATTAAACAAATTCGCTCCGGCAAGATATTCAACAGTATTTAAATATGAATGGCAGGATTATAAAAATACTCTAAAAAACCGCGCCGGTAAAAGAGTTTTTGACGCGTATAGAAGGAGGTCGTATTTTCATCATCCTTATAAAACACAACCTTTTGTGATGAACACAGAAGAGCTCGCGACTATGTATCATTTCCCCGGAAGCACAGTAAGCACGCCTACCATAAGCAGAGTACCTTCAAAGAAATCAGAAGCTCCTTCAAATCTTCCAATTTAATATATCAAAATATGTCTAAAGTATTAAATATCTTGTATAAATCACTGTATTTAATATGCAAATATTTTTTATTTTTCTATAAAAAGACGAGCGCGTATTTAAATTATCACAAAAGAAAATTTATACTTATCGCAATAGCTTTATTTATCATTGCTATCTTTTTTTACGCGGAGGTTGTCAGAGCTCCGTCTAATTTTCCAATAAGAGAAACAGTAACAATTAAAGAGGGCGCGTCATTGTATGAAGTCGCGGAACAAATGAAAAATAAAAATATAATCAGGTCGTCTTTTTGGTTTAGAAATTTAATCATTTTATTAAATAGGGAAAACAGCGTTCTTTTTGGAGATTATTTTCTTGAACGCAGTGAAAATATATTTAATATGGCGTTTAAAATTTCAAACGGCGATTTTAATCTTAATTTAATAAAAGTCATAATCAATGAGGGAGCAACGGTAAATGAGATAGCAAAAATATTTGAAGAAAAATTTGACTTATTTGATGGTAAAGAGTTTTTGAATATAGCGGGTGATAAGGAAGGGTATTTATTTCCGGATACTTATTTTTTCCCTTCAAATTTGAAAGCAAAAGAAGCCGTGAAAATATTAAATGACACATTTACAAAAAAGATTACTGAAATAGACGCTGAAATAAAAACATTTGAAAAATCTCTTGATGAAATTATCATAATGGCGTCCATTTTAGAAAAAGAGGCGAGAACTATGGAAACAAGAAAGATTATCGCCGGCATATTATGGAAGAGAATTAAAATAGGGATGCCTCTTCAAGTAGACTCCGTGTTTGATAAGGTGAATGGTAGAAATTCTTTTACATTGACACTTGATGATTTAAAAACAGACCATCCATATAATACTTATACAAATAAAGGATTGCCTCCCGGTCCGATTTCAAACCCGGGTCTTGATTCAATTCTTGCCGCTATAAGACCGACAGAATCTCAATATTTATATTTTCTCTCCGATATGCGCGGTAATATGTATTATTCAAAAACATTTGATGAACATATCCGCAAAAAACGGCTTTATTTAAACTAATAAATTGTAATTCAAAAAATTTTACAAAAAATAAAAATAAATAAATTTAAGTTTTTAATATCTAAATTGAATAACTATTATTGTTTTTAGAAAATTTTATTGAATGACTTAAAAAGCGTTTTTCTTTTAATTGAGAAATGAAAAAAATAAATAAAAACAAAAAAAGAAAGGTATTCGTAGCTCTTTCGGGAGGAGTGGATAGTTCTGTTGCCGCCGCGCTCTTAAAAGAACGCGGTTTTGATGTGACAGGTGTATTTATAAAAGTATGGCATCCTGGTTCGTCTCTCAATTATTATCAAGACTCACTGCCGTGTCAGTGGAAGTTGGATAGATTAGACGCTATGCGGGTCTGCGCGAAACTTGAAATATCATTTTTTACATTTGATTTTGAAAAAGAATATAAAAAAGAAATTATTGATTATATGATATCTGAATATAAAGAAGGCAAAACTCCAAACCCCGATGTTATGTGTAATAAGCAAATTAAATTCGGAGTATTTTTGAAGAAAGCTATTGAGATGGGAGCGGATTATATAGCCACAGGACACTATGTCAGACGAAGTCCTGAAATTTCAAATCTTAAAACACAAATTTTGGATAAATTCCAAAACACAAATTCTAAATTTCAAAAAATTAAATTACTGCAAGCGAAAGATAAAAACAAAGACCAAAGTTATTTTTTATGGACTCTTACGCAAGAGCAGTTGAAGTATTCATTTTTTCCGATAGGAGAGTATGAAAAATCAAAAGTGCGAAAAATCGCGGAGAAATTCGGTTTGCTTACGGCGCGTAAAAAAGATAGTCAAGGTCTTTGTTTCATAGGAAAGCTTGATATGGCGGATTTTCTTAAAAATTATATTAAAGAAAAAAGGGGAAATGTTTTAGATGAGAATGGAAAAACAATAGGATATCATAACGGCACTGTATTTTTTACAATAGGTCAACGGCATGGATTTATCATTACGGATAAAAGCGCTTATGATAAACCTTATTATATAGTTTCAAAAGATATTTCAAACAATACGATTACAGTATCGCATAATACAATAACGGCAATTTCACTGGCGGGAGAAGATAAGACGAAAATAAAAATAAAAGCTCTTAACTGGATAAATGGAAAAATGCCAAATATAAATAAAAAATATAAAGCACGCGTCCGATATCGTCAATTATTGCAAGATTGTAAAATTATAAAAAATTCAATCCTTGATGATTATGAAATAGAGTTTGACAAATCTCAAAACACCATAGCTATAGGGCAGTCTATAGTGGTATATGATGGGGAAGAATGTTTGGGAGGCGGAATTATAAAATGAGCTTATTATGGTATCTTTATAAAATTTAATTAACAGTCAAGAAAGCGACTATTTACTTAAGAACTTTTACTTATGAATTGAGTTTTTAAGCGACTTCAACCACTCCAAACCAAAAAGTAAGACAATATAATTTTTTAAAGAAACCGTTTAATAAATTGTATCTAGCTTTTTTCTATTTTGCGTAACTTTTGCAAAGTATTTGTAATTTGAAATCGGGTATTTCATATAGTTTTTTTCTTTAGACTCTTTAATAATCATAAATAAATAATCAAGCAATCTGTCAGGAGATTCAAATGATAATCATTTCTTGTTGTTTTATCGTCTTTCATAGTGTTTTAATTCTACTATGCCAGACACAATTTTGTGGAGGGTCTCATATAGAATTTAAAGGAGAAGAAATTGAAGTATAATTTTACGGACAGATTTTTATTTTACAAAAATAATTTTTTTGTATGAGCATAACAGATCTCATCTTAAAATTATAATACTACTACACACTACTACAACCTAAAATTATAACACTACTACGACTTAAAATTATGATATTACTATGACTTATTTTACCTATCGTTCAAATAGGTTATAATTAAAAAACTTATTATTTTATGAAGAACAATCAAAACAAACTAAAACTAAAATCAATCAGGGAAAAACACTCGAAAGGGGAACTTATTAAAAATATTTTGAAAAACTTGGCAATTGGCGGAATTTTAATATCAGGACTCGCTATGCCGAACATTGTTCAACTTTTAAACTTTTTTGGCGCTACTCAGACAAATGAAAGAAGAAAGATGTTGAAAGCTGTCGAAAGAATGAAACAGAAGAAATTAGTCAGAATTTATGAGAAAAATGGTGCTGATATTATTGAGATAACAGAATTAGGCAAGAAAAAAGTTCTTTCTTATGATTTAGAAAATATAAAAATAACTCGACCAAAGAAGTGGGACGGATATTGGAGAATTATTATTTTTGATATACCGGAAAAAAATAAAAAAGCGCGAAGAGCATTGAATTTTAAATTAAAAGATATGGAGTTTTTCCCGCTTCAAAAAAGTGTTTTTGTTTGTCCATTTGAATGTAAAAATGAAATAGAATTTGTGTTAGAATTTTTTGGCGTAAAAAGATATGTCAGGCAAATCTTAGCTAAGAATATTGAAAATGATGAATTTCTAAAAAACTTTTTTAAGTTATAAAAATAAAAAAGTTATAAAGTGTCTATGTGCGACCTATTTTACCTATCGTTCAAATAGATAAAATAAGGAAGATATAAAATAAGGAAAATAAAGGAAGATAAAGAAAAAAATAAAAAAATTATTCTATCGGTTTGAGTTTCCAGAAGTCAAACCAGATTCTTTTTTCAAATTGTTTAGTCGTCAATGACTGATAATAGGAAAGCGGGCTGAAGAATTTGTAAGTCCCAGCGATTATGACGACCAATATGATTAAACCTATGTAAAATTTTTTGGATTTGTTCGCAATTTTTTCTTCAAAAATATAATTAAAAACAAGAAACTCCAAAATAAAAAAAGAGAAGAAGGATAAAATAGTGGTATAGATACATCACCCGCTCTATCCGAAGCATTGTCTCGCCATATAGATGACATAAAGCGTCGTGAAAACCATTATGAGATAAAATAGACCCAAAAACAAAGTTGTCTATTAACAGACGATAGGTTGTATAAACTTATTAAATTTTTTTAAAAAACTTAACTTAAAGAAACTTGAAGTCTGACTTCAATTAAAATCTATTGAAGTCTGACTTCAAGTTTTTCTTCAAGAACAAATATATTCCGATTGAGTTTATGCCACAATACAATCATTATAAATCTAATCTGCCTGAAAACCGTAAAAATAGGCAGACTTATACACGATAAGTTTAACTATACATACCGATATAAATTTAAATATGTAAAAATTTATACGGATATGTTATTATAAATAATTATGGAAAATAATACGGATAAGTTCAGAGAAGATAGTATTGCTAAACTTGAGATATTAAAAAAAGCGGGAGTAAATCCATACCCGTCTAAAAGCAAGCGTAACAAAAAGATTGCCGTTTTTTTAGATGATTTTAATAAAGGAAATAACGCCACTCTCGCGGGAAGAATTCGTTCCATTCGCTCTCATGGTAAAATCGGTTTTGCGGATATTGAGGATGAAAGCGGAAAAATTCAGATATTTTTTCAAAGTGAAAATTTAGATAATTTTAAATTGCTTTCAGAGACGCTTGACATAGGAGACATTATAGAAATAACAGGAAAGCCGTATCTTACAAAAGCTGGGCAACAAAGCATACGGGCAGAAAATATAAAAGTTCTTTCAAAAAGCATCGCTCCGTGGCCTGTTGAGCATTTCGGCATTAAAGACAAAGAAGAAAGATTTAGAAAAAGATATTTAGACATATCGCTTAATTCAGAAGTCAAAAAACATTTCATACAAAAAACAAAAATTATAAAAGCCATAAGAAATTATTTAGAAAAAAACGATTTTATGGAAGTAAGCACGCCCGTGCTTCAAACCATTGCTGGCGGCACAATGGCGAAGCCGTTTAAGACGCATCTTGATACGCTTGATATTGATTTATATCTTCGTATTGCTCCAGAACTTTATCTCAAACGGCTTTTAATAGGCGGTTTTGAGAAAATATATGAAATAGGTCCGATATTCAGAAATGAAGGTATTGACCGCGAGCATAATCCAGAGTTCACTATGATGGAACTTTATTATACATATCAGGATTGGGAAGAACTTATTGATTTTACGGAAAATATGTTAAAGAATGTGTCTGAAATCGTTGGAAAACCGCTTCCAAAAGATAAATGGAGAAATATAGAATTTGATAAATTGATTAAAGAAAAAACAGGGCTTGATTATGATAAAAATTCAAAAGAAGAATTTTTGAATTTTGCGAAAAAAAATAATATAGATACCACGATATATCATTCAAAAGGTAAAATTGCCGATGAGATATTCAAAAAAATAATCCGCATTGATATTAAAGAGCCGACATTTGTGACAAAAATTCCCATTGATATTTCTCCTCTCTCAAAACAATTAGAAGATGAACCCGAAAAGACGGCTCGGTTTCTTTTAATTATAAATGGTATGGAGCTTGTAAACGGATTTTCAGAATTAAACGACCCAATAGAGCAGGCGAAGCGTTTTGAGTCGCAGATGGAAATGAAAAAGAAAGGAGACAAAGAAACGCAAGAATACGATAAAGATTTTATTGAGGCGCTTGAATATGGTATGCCGCCGACTGCGGGTTTAGGGCTTGGCATTGACCGATTTGTTATGCTTCTTACAGGCGTGTCCAATCTTCGCGAAATTATAGAATTCCCGCTAATGAAAAGAAAATAATTAAAATTAAAATCTTACGACAATTAAGAACCAAGTTTTATAATTTACAATTAATAAA
>PFAA01000015.1:0-5738 GCA_002778715.1 Candidatus Campbellbacteria bacterium CG10_big_fil_rev_8_21_14_0_10_35_52 | reverse complement strand
AAGACACTATCATATATGATAGTGTCTTTGTTATTGCCTAACCCCACATACATATCGCGCTCATTAATCACATAAGCGCAAAATGAAAATTTATTAATTTCTACATACTATCATATATGATAGTAAAATATATAACATATTGGTTTTGATTTAATAACTTTAAATTACGAAATACAAAAATTTATGGTCTATTGAGCAAAAACATTTAGAAGACAAAAAGATTTTACGACCCTTAGGACATAAATTTTTGCGTTTTATAATTTATAGTTTTAAAAAACATCCGATAAAATACGGATATTTTTTCTGTGGATAAGTATTTTGTCATTGTGGTATGAAATGTTATATACTTATAAAGCAGTGGAATGAAGTGGGATTTTCAATTTAATAACACTCTGCTGTTTATTATGTTAATTGGCGAATATACACATACGATAGACGCAAAAAAACGATTATCTCTTCCTTCAAAGTTTCGCAAAGAGCTTGGGACGAAGATTGTCGTTACAAGGGGCTTGGATAATTGTTTGTTTGTATATTCAGCGCGCGAATGGAATAAAATATCAGAGAAACTCGCCGACCTTCCGATAGGACAGTCCGACACAAGGGGTTTTAACAGATTTATTCTTTCAGGCGCGGTAGAGGCGGTAATAGATTCGCTTGGGCGAATACTAATACCTGATTTCTTAAGAGATTTCGCTTTTCTTAAAGATAAGGTGGTATTAGCCGGAGTGCAGAGCAGAGTTGAGATTTGGAATGAAAAAAAATGGAATGAATACAAAAAGAGAATTGAAAAGCAAGCGGATAATATGGCGGAAAAACTGGGAGAAATAGGAATCTTGTAATATGCACATCCCTGTTCTTTTAAAAGAAGTAATAAATTTTCTCAATCTTAAAGAAGGAGACATTGTCGTTGACGCGACGATAAACGGAGCCGGACATTCAAAAGAGATTTGCGGGCAAATAGGAGAGAAGGGAACACTAATTGGAATTGACCTTGACCAAAAATCTTTAGATGAAGCTGATAAAGAATTAAAACATTCAAAATGTAAAGTTATTTTGCAAAAAAATAATTTTAGAAATTTAGATAAAGTTTTAGAGAAAGTCAGTATTAAGAAAGCGAACGCTATATTGTTTGACCTTGGTTTCAGCTCAAATCAGATAGATAAATCTGGCAGGGGATTCAGTTTTCAAAAAGACGAACCTCTTCTTATGACATTTAAAGAAAATCCCGCGGAAGAGGACTTAACGGCGAGAGAAATAGTAAATAATTGGGAAGAAAATAATATCGCGGATATTATTTACGCTTACGGCGAAGAAAAATTTTCAAGGCAAATCGCGAAAAAGATAGTTGAAATAAGAAAAGAAAAATGGATAGAAACAACGATGGATTTGGTAAAGATAATAGAAAAAGCGACTCCAAACTGGTATAAGCATAAAAAAATACATTTCGCGACAAAGACATTTCAAGCATTGAGAATTACCGTCAATGACGAAATTGGCGCTTTGAAAGAAGGTCTGAACAAATCTTTGAATGTTTTAGAGAAAGACGGAAGATTGGCAGTAATATCATTTCATAGCATTGAAGACAGAATTATAAAACAATTTTTTAGAAATAAAAAAGAAGAAAATATTGGGACGATTATTACAAAAAAAATAATTGTTCCAAATAGAGATGAAATTTTAAAAAATCCCCGTTCAAGAAGCGCGAAATTGCGAATATTTCAAAAGAATTAAATACAAAAAGATGAAAATAAAAACAAAACAAATAAATATTTTTGAAAAAAGAATGTTTGTCGCGCTTGTCTGCGCTATTTTAACGCTTTTGGCTTTTTATGGATATTTTATAAGCAAATCTATCGTTAATGTTATTGTCAGAGAAGAAGTCGGCAATGATATTGTCTTTATTAATTCCGCTATAAGCGGTCTTGAGACCGAATATATATCTCATAAAAATGTTATCAATATGGAGTTTGCGAAATCTAATGACTTTGTAAGTTTAACAAATAAAGAATTTGTCACAAGAAAGTCATTGGCTACAACACTGGACGCGGTAAATTGATTATATTGTAAATAACTATGAATTACGAGACCTTTTCTTGGCATAAATTTTTGCAAGACATCATAAAAATCTGCTGATTTTTTATTATGCTTTTGTGTTCGCATTGCGCAATGTCTTTCAAAAATTATGTATGCGATGAGTTTCGTAATTCACGATAAATAAGTGAAAAAAAGATTTTTATTAAGAATATATATAATATCCGGCTTAGTATTTTTAATCGCCTTTACTCTTATTGGGCGATTATATTTTGTGCAGATAATACACGGGGTTGAATTTAGCGATGAAGCGCTCGGGCAATATACAAAATCAAGCAATAATCTTTATGATAGAGGAACTATTTTTATGGAAGATAAAAATAATAGGATAGTTTCGGGTGCTACGCTTAAATCAGGATTTACTATTGTTATAAATCCGAAAATATTGAAAGACCCTCTTATTGTTTATGAAAAACTCTCGGAAGTAATAGACATTGACAAAGATAAATTTTTTATGCGCGCGGGTAAAAAAGAAGATATATATGAAGAAGTGGCAAAACGCGTAGACGCAAAAAAAGCCAATGTTATTGATGATATGGATATTAAAGGAGTGAGTGTATATAAAGACAGATGGCGATTTTATCCCGGTAATGAAATAGCGGCGCATACATTTGGTTTCGTTGGATACATAGGAGATGAATTTTCCGGGAGATATGGTTTGGAAAGTTACTATAATGATATTCTTGAAAGAAATGACAGTGATTTATATGTTAATTTTTTTGCTGAAATTTTTGCTAATATAAACAGCGTTGTATTTAAGAAAAAAGACCGCTCAGGCGATATAATCACTTCAATAGAACCATCTGTTCAATTGCTTCTTGAGAATAAACTTAAAGAAATAAATAAAAAATGGAACTCAAAGATTACAGGAGGCGTGATAATTAACCCAAAGAATGGAGAAATATACGCAATTGGCGTTATACCGGCATTTAATCTTAACGATTTTCAGTCGGCGGAAGACGCGTCAGTATTTTCAAATCCAATCGTTGAAAATGTATATGAAATGGGTTCTATTATAAAAGCGCTTACTATGGCGGCGGGTATTGATTCAGGCGCAATTACGGCAGAAACAACATATTATGACGCGGGAAAAATTAAACTTAATGGTTATACAATTTCAAATTTTGACGGCAAAGGCAGAGGAACTGTTTCTATGCAGGAAGTATTAAATCAATCGTTAAATACTGGTGTCTCATTTATTGTAAGTAAAATGGGCAATAAAGTATTCGCGGATTATATGCGATTGTTCGGAATAGGAGATGAAACCGGCATTGACCTTCCAAACGAAAGCGCTGGTCTTGCCGAAAATCTTAACAGTCCGCGCGACCTTGAATATGCGACAGCTTCATTTGGGCAGGGAATTGCGATGACTCCAATCAGCACAGTGAGAGCTCTTTCGGCGCTCGCAAACGGCGGAGTTCTTATAAATCCGCATATTGTAAAAAAAATAAAATATACATCAGGATTTTCAAAAAAAATATCATTTAACGATGAATTAAGAGTGATTAAAAAAGAAAGCGCGGAAGAAATTACAAGAATGCTTGTAAATGTTGTTGACAACGCTCTTCTTGGCGGAAAAGTCAAACTTGATAATTATACGGTTGCGGCAAAAACAGGAACAGCGCAAATCGCGGATTTGAATAATGGAGGATATTTTGATGATAAATTTTTACATTCATTTTTTGGATATTTTCCGGCGTATGACGCGCGATTTCTTGTATTTTTATTTACTATTGAGCCAAAAGAAACGCCATACGCTTCACAGACGCTTACGCATCCATTTTATGATATAGTTAATTTTCTTATAAATTATTATGAAATACCGCCTGATAGATAGTCGCTCGATAAAATCTTTCTCTTTCTTCTTTCTTTTTCCTTCCTCGTGAAATTTGCTTAAAAAATATATAATAATATTTTATGTTAAAACAGATTTTCAAAAAAATAATAATATATTTACTTATTTTAGAATCAAAATTGACGCTTAAAAAATATAAGCCCAAGACCGTGGTTATTACGGGCAATATAGGCAAGACCTCTTCAAAAGACGCCGTATTTACAGTATTAAGCTCGGTTTATTTTGTTCGTAAAAGCGAGAAGAGTTTTAATAGCGAAATAGGAATTCCGCTTACAATACTTGGACTTCCAAACGGATGGTCTGATATTTTTATATGGATTTATAATATTATTGGCGGATTAAAACTCATATTCCTTAAAAATCATTATCCAAAATGGCTCGTCCTTGAAATAGGAGCGGATAGGCCGGGTGATATTGAAAAAATTTCCAAATGGCTAAAAGCAGATATTGTCGTAATGACTCATTTGCCCGACATACCTGTCCATGTGGAATTTTTTAAATCAGCGGAAGAAGTAATTGCTGAAAAAAGTTATATTATGAAGACACTTAAAAGTAGCGGCGTATTTGTTGTAAATAATGACGATAAAAGAGCTCTTACTTTGAAAACACTCGCGAAAGAAAATAAAATTATTACATACGGATTTTCAAATAATTCAGACATAGTCGCGTCCAATGAAAAAATAATTTACGAAAATAACAAACCAAAAGGAATGTCTTTCAGAGTGGATTATAACGGAAACAGTATTCCGGTGAATATAAACGGAGCTCTTGGCAAACAACATATTTATCCTGTTCTTTCCGCAATAGCGGTAGGCATATCGCAAGGTTTGAATATTGTTTTAATGACGCGTTTGTTTGATACACATGAGACCCCCCAAGGCAGAATGAAAATTATTGACGGTATAAGCAATTCTTATATTATAGATGATAGCTATAATTCATCTCCCGCCGCCTCAATTGAAGCAGTTAATACTTTAAAAAATATAGATTGCTTGGGCCGTAAGATTGCCGTATTTGGTGATATGATGGAACTCGGTAGTCATTCTACGGAGGAGCATATCAAGGTCGGCGAATTGATAGGAAAAATTGCCGATATTTTAATAACAATAGGCGTGCGCGCGAAATACATAACGCAGGGAGCAAATAGCGTTGGAATGAAAAAAAGAAATATCTTTCAGTGCTTGGATTCAGAAAATGCTGGTGATAAACTTATTGATATTATAGAAGAAGGGGACATAGCGCTTATAAAAGGGTCGCAATCAATGAGAATGGAAAAGGTGGTTGAGAAAATTATGGCAAATCCTGAAAAAAAATATCGTTTATTGGTAAGGCAGGAAGAAGAGTGGCAGAATAGATAAAATTTCGGTTTAATTATTTGTTAGCAGGCGATAGGTTATTAAGAATTATATAAGTCCAACTTATTGAAAGATTGAAATTCCTAATTCCTAATTTTTAATTAATAACAACTTTCTTTTAGCTGTTAATTGAGATAAAATTTAATAACTTGGCCCTATCGTCTAACGGTTATTGGAATGAAAAGCAAACTGCTTTGCTTTTCATCCGATTCCGAGCACAGCGAGGAAATTGCCGTTGTTGAGCTTGCGAGACAGGCAATAGGATAAGCCTTCTTAAAGGCGATGTCCTCATTGGGCGCATAGATGGACATTAGGAAGTAAATAAAATAAAATTTAATAACTTGGCCCTATCGTCTAACGGTTAGGACACCGCCTTCTCAAGGCGGTAATCAGAGTTCAATTCTCTGTAGGGTCATAAATCGCAGAAAAATAAAAAA
>PFAA01000007.1:1073-2845 GCA_002778715.1 Candidatus Campbellbacteria bacterium CG10_big_fil_rev_8_21_14_0_10_35_52 | reverse complement strand
CTGGCATCGCGGAAACAGCGATGGCTATTGCTATTAAAAACATTTCTCCAAACTGCTCTCCTCTTAATATCCCTATTATAAGTATTATGGTTATAGATGCTATTATAATATAAATAATAAATTTTGATATTTTTCTTATATTAAGCTGAAGTGGCGTAGGATGAGCTCTTATCGTTCCAAGCTGTTTTGCTATTTTTCCAATTTCCGTATTTTCTCCTGTTTCAACCACAATACCAATACCGTTTCCAGATAAAATCAGCGTGCCTTTCCATACCATATTAGACCGTTCGTATAAAGGCGTCTTTTTTTGAAATGTCTTACTTTCTTTCAATACAGGAACCCACTCACCCGTGAGAGACGCTTCGTCTGCTGATAAATTGTTCGCTTTCAATATTCTAATATCTGCTGGAACCTGAAATCCGCCGTCAAGCGCGACAATATCACCCGGCACTAAATTTTCCGAAAGAATAACCGATTTTTTGCCATCTCTTATGACTGTAGTGTATTTAATTTGAGCTTTGTTTAATTTTTCAAAAGCGCGAGACGCTCTTTCTTCATAAAATACTCCTATTATCACATTTATAATAAGAGCGGCGAATATAACTATTGTGTCCAAAAATTCTCTCAAAAAGAAAGTAACTATGCCGGCTCCAAGCAGAATAAGCGCAAGAGGGCTTATAAATTGTTTAGCAATTTTATCAATAATTGTGATTTCTTCTTTTGTCTCAAAAATATTTTTTCCGTATTTTTTTTGATAATTCGCTATTTTATCCGACAATAAACCGTCTTCTAAATTTGTAGAAAAGATTTTTTCTAAATATGACGGCGAGAAAATCTCCCACGATGTATTTTTTGTTTTTATCATAATCTTCTTTTTAGTATATCAAATAATCATAGATTTTTGACTTTTAATTTTTAATTTGTGACTTTTATATCGTCCACTAACAGATATGTTATAATATCTCTATGATTCATAAACAAATAAAAGAAAAGATAAAAGAAGCCCTTAAAGCGAGAGCCGAGATACAGCTTTCCGTTTTTAGAGGTTTGCTTGCCGCTTTTATAAACGAACTTGTAGCGACAAAAAGAAAACCAAATAAAGAACTTTCTGATGAAGAAGCTCTTTCTGTAATCAAAAAGCAGGCAAAACAAAGGAAGGACTCTATTGAACAATTCAGAAATGGCGGCAGAAACGACCTTGCTGAAAAAGAAGAAAAAGAGCTTGTCATAATTTCTGAATATCTGCCGAAAGAAATGAGCAAAGAAGATATAGAAAAAATCGCTAAATCCAAAAAGAAAGAGCTCGGTATAAATGATAAATCCAAAATAGGAATCCTAATGGGAGCTCTTATGAAAGAATTCAAAGGGAGAGCCGACGGAGCGATTGTAAAAGAAGTCGCGGATAATTTATTTTTGTAATTTATAATTGGGGTTGAAAAAACACCGATAGATATAAATATCTGTCGGTGTTTTTTCAATTAAAATAATCTAATATTACTCCTCTTCTGAAACTGTCTTTATCGCTTTAAATTCAGCCGACACAGGATTTCCGTCAGTATCTGTCAATAGGAAATCTTTTGTTAAGTCAAACGCTCTGTCCCCATCGTCTTGTCTTATCATTGCGTGATATATTTTTCCATCTTCTGTGCCCCTCAAAAGTTCCACTATGCCGGAGCTTAACCCGGGGTCAAACAATTGAGCCCCCAATGCATTCCCCGGAATACCATTATCGGATTCATTTATAACAACCCACCCTGTATTTTCCAAATTGA
>PFAA01000007.1:0-1059 GCA_002778715.1 Candidatus Campbellbacteria bacterium CG10_big_fil_rev_8_21_14_0_10_35_52 | reverse complement strand
CCCCCGCCGTCTTCGCAACAGGACCTTTAATAAAAAACCCAGTTCCCGCATAACCTATAATTACGCCTATTATAAAAGCGACTATTACTTTCACAGTAAATACACTATTATTTTCCATATTATTATTCTCACTTATTTTATCTGATAATAATTTCATAATTATTATAGAATATCAAATATTATAGTCCGCACAAGGATTGACTTTCTTCCATAATGTTTTGGATTTTTTTCTCATCAAAACCGATTGAAATAAGTATTTCTCTATTTTTTTTAATATTCCTGCATAATACAATTTTGTTTTTTATCAATCTTGTCTTATCCTCTTGAGATAAAACCGTTAAAGCTGTTACAGGATGCACTCCCGTCTCGTCTATAAGATTTCGCAAGTTTCCTTGTTTTGGATAATTCCAAGACACCATTTTCATTCCAACACAATTTCCATATTGAATAGCATCACTGGTAAATTTTGTATTTGTAATAATCCAATCTTCATCAATCAAGACACTATCATTTTCTCGTTTAATTTTTCTTATATCTTCAAATCGCGAATGGACATAAAGAGCGACTTTTATATCCGAACGATTTCCAAGTTCATTATGAAATTTTATTTCTGCTCCGATTTTTTTGCCGTCTTTTTGCGCAATTATATCAACTTCGTGTTTAACGCAAGCGCCTTGTATTATTTCTCCAACTTTGACATCATACCCTTTCGCGCGAAATATCTCCGCGATAAAATCCTCAAACGGGTAACCAGATGGACCAAGCG
Source organism: Candidatus Campbellbacteria bacterium CG10_big_fil_rev_8_21_14_0_10_35_52 (assembly GCA_002778715.1). Taxonomy (GTDB): domain Bacteria; phylum Patescibacteriota; class Minisyncoccia; order Phycocordibacterales; family UBA2163; genus UBA2163. The sequence goes on along the minus strand of PFAA01000007.1, from coordinate 293 downwards.
CAAGCAAAGCGCGCTTCATTGAATATCGCGCCGCGATTGGTTTTTCAAATTGTTTCAAAATCTTAAACGCATGCCTATAAATTTCAGATGTTGTCATTCCATCTTTAAGCTCTTTCTCAATATGTTTAATCACTTTCTCTGTCTCATCTTTGCCCGCGCCGGAGTGTTCAAGAGAATTACGAAGTTTTGACGCGTCAAACATCTCTTTATCTCCGTCTTGTTTTATAATCAATATCTGTTTTGTCATTTCAATATTATAGCAATAATCATCTATAAAAGTAAAAATTTTATAT
>PFAA01000047.1:14285-14427 GCA_002778715.1 Candidatus Campbellbacteria bacterium CG10_big_fil_rev_8_21_14_0_10_35_52 | reverse complement strand
GTTAACAGACGATAGTTTGTATAAACTTATTAAATTTTTTTAAAAAACTTAACTTAAAGAAACTTGGAGTCGGACTTAAAGCTGATTGAAGAAGTTGATTGAAGTCAGATTTCAATTGAAATCTATTGAAGTCAGACTTCAA
>PFAA01000047.1:11102-14218 GCA_002778715.1 Candidatus Campbellbacteria bacterium CG10_big_fil_rev_8_21_14_0_10_35_52 | reverse complement strand
TTTCGTAATTCACGATACAATACAATCATTACAAATCTAATCTGCCTGAAAACCGCAAAAATGGGCGGACTTATACATTTTTTTGACCATATAATGTTTTTGCTGTAATATGATGTAATGAAGCAGAGTCAACTCTTTACTAAAACAAGGCGAGAAGCTCCGAGTGATGAAGTGTCTAAAAACGCGCGACTTCTTATTCGCGCCGGCTTTATTCATAAAGAAATGGCGGGTGTGTATACTTATCTACCGCTTGGTTTTCGCGTTCTTAAAAAAATTGAAAATATAATCAGAGAAGAGATGAACGCGCTCGGCGCGCAGGAGATATTTATGACGACACTGCAAGACCCAGCAATTTGGATTGCAAGCGGAAGATGGGACGACAAAATGGTTGATAATTGGTTTAAGACAAAACTTAAAAATGGAAATGAACTTGGTATAGCGAATACTCATGAAGAACCGCTCGCAAAACTTTTGACAAATAATGTCAATTCATACAAAGATTTGCCTTTGTATGTTTATCAGATTCAAAATAAATTCAGAAACGAGCTTCGCGCCAAAAGCGGTATAATGCGCGGGCGGGAGTTTTTAATGAAAGATTTGTATTCATTTTCCCGCACAGAAGAGGAACATAAAGAATTTTATGAAAAAGTTGCTGAAGCGTATAAAAGAATATTTGAAAGAATAGGTATTGGAGATAAAACTTATAGAACATTCGCAAGTGGCGGAATATTTTCTAAATTCAGCGATGAGTTTCAAACATTGTCCGAAGCAGGAGAGGATACTATTTATATAGATGAGAAAAAAAAGATTGCAATAAATAAAGAAGTTTATACGGACAGCGCGCTTGCTGAATTAGAACTTGATAAAAATACTCTTATAGAAAAAAAGACGATAGAAGTTGGCAATATTTTTCCTCTTGGCGTTAAATATTCGGAAGCGGAAGGGCTTTTGTATAAAGACGCGAACGGCAGTAATAAGCCACCGATTATGGGAAGCTACGGCATAGGACTTGGACGCCTTATGGGGGCTGTGGCGGAAGTATTGTCTGATGATTCTGGTCTTGTTTGGCCAAAATCAATTTCTCCTTTTAAACTGCACTTGATTGGCTTGACCGACGCAAGTGAAATATACGAGAAGCTTAAAAAAAAGGGTTTTGAAGTATTGTATGACGACAGAGACACAAGCGCCGGCGAGAAATTCGCGGATAGCGATTTAATCGGCATACCATATAGGATTGTCATATCAAAGCGAAATATAAGCGCGGGAAAAGTGGAACTTATAGAACGAGCGACAAATAAAACAGAAGAGATTTCTGAAGACGAACTGATTAAGAAATTAAGTTAATATGCGAAATAAAATAAAACGATATTTAGATAAATTTTACAGGATTTTTTCAAATGATATAGGAATTGATTTAGGAACGGCAAACACTCTTGTATATTTAAGAGGCAAGGGGATTGTCATAAATGAACCATCCGTTGTCGCTGTAAACCAAAAGACAGGTCGTGTTGTCGCTGTCGGCGCGCAAGCCAAAGAAATGCTTGGAAGAACCCCAGGTCATATTGTCGCTGTACGACCTCTTATTGACGGCGTCATATCTGATTTTGAAGTAACGGAAGAGATGCTTTCATATCTTATCAATAAAGCTCAAACATATTTAAAAAAACCGTTAAGACCGCGCATTGTGATAGGCGTGCCGTCGGGCATTACAAGCGTTGAGACGCGCGCCGTGCGCGATGCGGCAAAGAACGCAGGCGCGCGCGAAGTGCATATAGTGGAAGAGCCGATGGCGGCGGCGATAGGCATAAGATTGCCGGTAAAAGAGCCGGTCGGGAATATGATAATTGATATAGGAGGCGGAACATCGGATATAGCGATTATTTCTTTAAACGGCATTGTGTGTTCTAAAAATGTAAGAATTGCCGGTGATAAATTTAATGCCGATATTATTTTTTATATAAGAAATGAATTTAAAATTTTAATAGGCGAAAGAACCGCGGAAGATTTGAAAATTTCAATTTGCGCGATATTTGAAGGAGATATGCCGACAGAGTCTGTTGTAAGAGGCAGAGATTTGATTACGGGATTGCCACGCGAGGTTGTTATCACAGATTCTGATATTCGCGCCGCGCTTATAAATTCAATTGACCATATTATTGACGCCGCCAAAGAAGTGCTTGAAATAACTCCACCAGAAGTTCTCTCTGATGTAATGCAAAGAGGAGCTTTTATTGTTGGCGGAGGCGCTCTTATAAGCGGAATGTCGGAGCTGATGAGTGAAATGTTAAAACTTCCAGTATATGTCGCCGATGACCCTCTTACTGCCGTGGTGCGTGGCACAGGAGCGATACTTGAGGACATAGACGCGTTTGAAGAAGTATTAATAGCAAGCGACGATGAGCAATTATCCCCTACAGCATAAAGAGAAAAAACAGAAATTATTTGCCAAGAATTTCGTCATTATAATATTATTTATAGGTATTTTTGTTTTGGCGGATGTTTTGTTTTCAAATGTCTTTTCTGGAAGCGCGCATTTTGTAAGCGCGCCGTTTTGGAAAGTTAAAAATAAAATAATTTCAAATATTATTGATATAACACAGCTAATTAAATCCAAAAAAACCCTTGTGAATGAAAATAAAGAATTGAAATCCCAAGCGGAAGAGATGAATTTGAAATTATCAGCGTTAAATCTTTTTAAGCGGGAAAATAATTTTTTAAAAGAAACGCTCAATTATAGCGGATTTGTCGTAGAGAATACGATTCTCGCGGAGACGCTTACAAGACCTCCCGCTTCTTTGTATGATACTTTTATAATTAATGCCGGAAGCGATAATGGAATTAAAAATGGCGACAAAGTTTTAGCACCCGGTGATATTTTTATAGGCGCAGTCAGTGAAGTATATAAAAAAACATCATTGGTTAAATTGTTTTCTTCATATGGAGAAATAATGGCTGTTTTTGTTGGCGATAATAATATATCTGTAAACGCGGAAGGCGCTGGGGGAGGAAATTTTACAGCTAATCTTCCAAGAGATATTGGAGTTAATAAAGGAGATATTGTTACGATTCCAGATATGAGCGCGAATGTTTTCGCGATTATTGAAGAAATTGAGAAT
>PFAA01000047.1:1585-11074 GCA_002778715.1 Candidatus Campbellbacteria bacterium CG10_big_fil_rev_8_21_14_0_10_35_52 | reverse complement strand
GAAACTCGTCGCAGGCATAATTTTTGAAAGACATTGCGCAGGCGAACACGCAAGCATAACAAAAAATCAGCAGATTTTTATGATGTCTTGCAAAAACTTATGCCAAGAAAGAGTTTTGTAATTTACAATATGATATAATGCGTTTTAATGCCGTATTTGAGAATTATTTTTAATGTTTTAATATTTGGAAGCGTATTATTTTTTCCGTGGTGGTTCACAATAATTATCGCAATATTTTTTTTATCGGTATTCAACGCGTATGAAGTATTATTTTGGGGGCTTTTCGCCGATATGTTATACGGAGTTTCCACCCCAAATTTTTTTGGCATACAGTTTATATTTACAATAATTTTTACGCTGTTTTTTATATGCGCGCGTATTTTGAAAAAGAAATTGATACATTATGATATTTAGAAAAATAAGAAAGAAAATTTTGGAAGAAAAATCATTTAAAAACAATGAAATTGACCCTGATGAAATTTTTATGGACTCCACAAATCTTCCCGAATTTAACACTTATCAATTTGAGGGAAGAATTGAAAAACCAATATCAAAACGAGCGTTAATTTTTGTTGTAATATTATTTTTTATCGTAATAATATTATTTGGATTAAAAATTTGGGAGTTGCAAATAAGCAAAGGCAAAATCTACGCGTCCATAAGCGAGAATAATAGATTAAAACATTCCATAATTTTTCCCGAGCGCGGAGTTATTTATGACAGAAATAATATTGAATTGGCGTGGAATACGCGTAAAAACGAAGAAGATGATTTTTCAAACAGAAAATATATCACCATACCCGGTCTCTCGCATACTCTTGGATATATAGGGTATCCTCTTAAAGATAAAAACGGCGTGTATTATCAGAGTGAGTTTATCGCAAAAGACGGAGCGGAGAAAATTTTTGATGACATATTAAATGGAAAATCTGGATTGAAGATTGTTGAAACAGACGCGATGATGAATATAAAATCAGAAAGCGTAATAATGCCGTCTCGTCCCGGTAAGAATGTAGTTCTTTCCATTGACGCCAATGTTCAAAGCGCTTTTTATACATTTATTGAAGAATTAGCAAATGAGGCGAGTTTTAAGGGCGGAGAGGGCGTGATAATGGATATTAACAATGGAGAAATCTTAACAATGGCAAGTTATCCGGAATATAATTCACAAATACTTTCTAATGCTGCGCCAACAGATAAAATTGCCGAATATATGAAAGATGAAAATAAACCATTTTTAAACAGAGTTACGGCTGGTCTTTACACACCCGGCTCTACCGTGAAACCATTTTTAGCTCTTGCCGCTCTTAATGAAAAATTGATTGAGCCAGAAACAGAGATTTTAAGCACGGGCTCTATTTCAATACAAAATCCGTATTTCCCCGACAAGAAATCCGTATTTATGGATTGGAAAGCGCACGGTCTTGTTGATATGAGAAAAGCGCTTGCCGTTTCGTCAAATGTTTATTTTTATGAAATAGGCGGAGGATATGAGAAGCAAAATGGTTTGGGAATTAAAAATATTGAAAAATATATGAGAATGTTCGGTTTTGGTGATAAAACAAATGTATATCCTCAATACACGATTCCTGAAGAAATTGGCGTGATACCAAATCCTAAATGGAAAAAAGAAGTTTTCAGTGGAGATGAATGGAGGATAGGCGATACATATCATACAGCGATAGGGCAGTATGGTTTTCAAGTTACAGCAATTCAGCTTGTTCGCGCGATTGCGGCGATTGCAAACGACGGAAAACTTATTACTCCAAAATTAGTATATGATGATAAGGATGATTTTATAAATATTCCGATACGAAAAAGTTATTTCAGCATAGTGAAAGAAGGAATGCGTATGGCTGTAACGGACGGCACGGGAAAGGGTTTGAATATTCCGCAAGTTAAAATAGCCGCAAAAACAGGAACAGCCGAACTTGGAGCCGTGAAAAAATTTGTTAATTCGCTTGTTATCGGTTTTTTTCCGTATGAAAACCCGCGTTTCGCTTTTGCCGTAATAATGGAAAAAGGAAAAAGCGACAATCTTATAGGCGCTCTTTTTGTAATGAGAAGAATGTTTGAATGGATGGCGGAGAACACACCTGAGTATTTGAATTAAAATTAGACAACGCTTGAACACTTCAATATCAAGAAGTATATTACCGACTGACTGTTGACATTTCATCTCATTAGAATATAATTCTTTTTAATATAAACAGTTAATGAGTTTGTTTAGCGCGCAAACTTAATAAAAGTTTTTTTGTTTAATTTATTAATTTTAACAAATCAAAAATGACTGACGAAAAAGAATATTTAACCAAAGAAAAATTTGACGCGCTTCAAGATGAACTAAATTTTTTAAAAACCACTCGTAGAAAAGAGATTGCGGAAAATCTTGAATACGCGCGGTCGCTCGGCGATATTTCTGAAAATGCAGAATATCATGAAGCTCGCGAACTTCAAGCCGCCGCGGAAGACAGAATAAATAAATTGGAGTTAATTCTAAAGTCAGCTAAAATAGTGGCTCATAAAAGCAATGACTTTGTAAATCTCGGCTCTGAAGTTGAGATACAAAAAGACGGAGAGACAGAGACAAGAAAATATAAAATCGTAGGTTCTGAAGAGGCGAATATGCAGGAGAGAAAAATTTCACATATCTCGCCGTTGGGAGAAGCGTTGATAGGGAAAAAGAAAGGCGAGACATTTTCATTTATAACGCCAAACGGCAAACTCAACTGCAAAATTATCAGCATTAAATAGGTTTTAATTTGATTTTTTAGCGTTATTATTATACCGAAGATTCATTATGAAAAAAATTAAAACGAAATGGAATTTAAATTTATTTTATAAATCCGCCAATGACACTCAAATAAAAAAAGACATTGAAAAAATAAAAAAAGCTTTTATTTTTTTTGAAAAAAAATACATAAAAAAAGACGATTATCTGAAAAAAGAGGACAAACTTTTTCAGGCATTGCTGGATTATGAAAATCTTATTAAATTAGATACAGATAAACCACTCCTCTATTTTCATTATAGAAAAGATTTAGATGGAAAAGACCAAGAAGCTGAAGCAAATCTAAATAAATTGATAAATGAATTGACGAAATATGAAAATAAAATTTTATTTTTTTTATTGAAGATAGGCAAAATTGAAAAAAAATTTCAGAAAAAATTTCTTTCCGGCAAAAAATTGCGAAAATACAATTATTTTTTAGAAAAAATTTTTGAAATGAGTAAATATGACCTTGCGGAAAAAGAAGAAAAAATTATTAATCTCAAAAATATGCCAAGTCATAGTATGTGGGTTAGCGGTGTTCAAAGAACTCTTAGCAAACAAAATGTGAAATTTAGAGGAAAAGAAATATCCATCGGAGAAGCTCAAAATAAAGTAAGCGGACTTAACACAATAGAGAGACGCGCTTTGCAAGATAAAGTTTTAGAAAAAATCAAAGAGATAAGCAGTTTTGCTGAAAGCGAGATAAATGCCATCGTCTTGAATAAAAAAATAGACGACGAGCTTCGCGGTTTCAAAAATCCGTATAGCGCCACAATATTAGGATATGAAAATAATGAAAAAAGCATATTAGATTTTGCGAATATCGTTACTAAACATTTTTATATTAGCAATCGTTTCTATAATTTGAAAAAAAAGATTCTTAAATTGGATTATATGCGATATGCCGATAGGGGCGCGAGAATAGGAAAAACGACAAAAAAAATATCTTTCAAAGAAGCGTATGAAATATTAAAATCGATATTTAAAAGTATAGATAAAGAATACGCTGATATATTAGATAATATGCTTAAAAAAGGGCAGATTGATGCATATCCAAAAATTGGCAAATCAGATGGAGCTTACGCGTCATCAAGCGTGAACACTCCGACAATGGTTCTTCTTAATCAGACCGATGATTTCAAATCGCTTATGACATTCGCGCATGAGATGGGGCACGCCATACATTCTGAATTAAGCAAAAAGAATCAAATAGAAATATATACCCATTACAGCATATCAGCGGCAGAGACGGCAAGCACTTTTTTTGAGCAAGCCGTATTTGACGCAATATTTGAAAAATTAAATAATAAAGAGAAAATTGTCGCGCTTCATGATAAAATACAAGGGGATATAGATACGATATTCAGACAGATTGCCGAATTTAATTTTGAAATTGAACTGCACAACAGCATTAGACAAAAAGGAGCGTTATCATCCGAAGAGATAGGAAGTATGCTTAATAAACATATGAAAATGTATTTAGGACCGGCGTTTAAGTTAAAAGAATTGGATGGATATTTTTTTATAAGATGGTCGCATATTAGAAATTTTTTTTATGTATACACATACGCTTACGGACAAATTATCAGTAAGATTATGTATGATAGATTTAAAAAAAATAATAATTTTGGCAAACAAATAAAAAAATTTTTATCGGCAGGCGGAAGTAAAAGTCCAGATGATATTTTTAAAGACATTGGCATAGACACAGCAAGACATAATTTTTTCAAAGAAGGTTTAATTAGCATAGAAAAAGATATAAATAAACTTGAAAAAGTTTACTCGGCTTAAAATACAGCGTAAAATAAAGTAATAATTAAATTAATTTAATCAAATATGGATTTATTATTTATAGGAATTACATTAAGCGCGACGGGGGAGATATTAATCGGCCTTACCGTGCTTAATGTGCACAGGCATATGGTGAAAGAGCATAAAATTGATGACGATGTGATTGGCGCGATGAAGCGCGAAAAATGGCTTGCTATTTGCGGTATATTATTTATAACGCTCGGTTATTTTTTTCAGCTATATGCCAATGGATATTTCTCTTAAAATATCGCGGAATACGAAATTAAAATATGAAAATAGACGAAGTCAGAAGCAAATATTTGCGTTTTTTTGAAAAACGCAAGCATATAATAATTGAATCAGCGCCTTTAATTTTAAAAGACGACCCTTCAACTCTTTTTACAAGTTCGGGTATGCAGCCACTTTTACCGTATTTTTTAGGAAAGAAGCATATGGGCGGAGCACGGCTTGCAAACTCTCAAAAATGTTTTCGCGCTGAAGATATAGAAGAAATAGGAGACAATAGACACACTACTTTTTTTGAGATGCTCGGCAATTGGTCTTTCGGCGATTATTTCAAAAAAGAACAAATTGAATGGCTTTTTGAATTTTTAACTAATGAAGTCAAACTTAATCCTGAAAAATTATATATAACCGTCTTTGCCGGAGATAAAAAAAGCGGAATACCACGCGACATTGAATCCGTAAAAATATGGAAAAATATTTTTGAAAAAAAAGATATTAAAATAAAAGACCAAGAAATTTTAAATGAAGAAAATGGCGGTAAAATAGGTATGCGCGGAGGCAGAATTTTTTATTATGACGCGAAATATAATTGGTGGAGCAGAAATGGCGCGCCTGATAAAATGCCGCAAGATGAGCCCGGCGGGCCTGACAGCGAAGTATTTTACGACTTTGGTGAATATATACATAATAAAAAATTTGGAGAACACTGTCATCCGAATTGCGAATGCGGACGATTTATGGAAATAGGCAATTCTGTATTTATGGAATACATAAAACAGAAAGACGGGAGTTTCGGCCGTTTGCCGGCGAAAAATGTTGATTTTGGAGGAGGGCTTGAAAGGATTACGGCGGCGTCAAATGACGACAATGATATTTTTAATATTGATATAATCTCGTCTATTATAAAAAAAATAGAAGAAATAAGTGGCAGAATATATGCTGATAATAAAAAAGAATTTAGAATAATCACCGACCATATTCGCGCGTCTGTTTTTATAATCGCATCAGGCATTACGCCCTCTAATACTAAACAAGGATATATTTTGAGGCGGCTTATAAGAAGAGCAATTCGTTTCTCGGATAAACTTGATATTTCACAGGGGCATTTAAGTGATATATCAAAGATAGCGATTAGCCAATATAATAAAATATATCCGAAATTGAATGAGAATAAAGAAAAAATTGTTGAAGAAATAAATAAAGAAGAAAAAAAATTTAGAAAGACCATTAAAAAAGGTTTAATAGAATTTGAAAAAATAAGCGGAAAAGAAAATATATCAGGCGATAACGCTTTTATATTATTTACGACATATGGATTTCCGATTGAGATGACTATTGAGCTGGCTGAAGAAAAAAATTTATCTGTTGATAAGAATGAATTTGATAAAAAAATGAAAGAGCATAAAGAATTGTCGCGAATTGGAGCGGAACAAAAATTCAAAGGAGGTCTGATAGATGCGGGAGAGATGTCTGTTAAATATCACACAGCGACACATTTGCTTTTGCGCGCTCTTAAAGATACGCTCGGTGAGGGCGTGAGACAGAAGGGAAGCAACATCACGCAAGAGCGGTTGCGACTTGATTTTTCTTGGGAAAAAAAAATGACGGATGAGCAAAAACAAAAGGTGGAAGATTTAATAAATGAAAAAATAAAATCAGCCATTGATGTAACAAAAGAAGAAATGCCAATTGAAGAAGCTAAAAAACAAAATATAGTCGGAGAGTTTGAAGATAAATATGGAGATATCGTTACAGTTTATAGAATAGGGAATTATAGCATTGAACTTTGCGGAGGTCCTCATATTAGAAATACCGCCGAGCTCGGATACTTCAAAATAAAAAAGGAAGAGTCGGTTTCATCAGGCATAAGAAGAATAAAAGCCGTGTTGGAATAAATCTAATCGCCAATTTTTAACTTTAATGAGGACTTACCGAAAGAAATAATTGTTTGATAATATTATTTTGTCGGAATCAAAAGAAAAATAACGATACTTATAGTAAGAAAAAGTGTTGCATATAATATCTTGTTTGCATATAATTAGCTATAAGAATCGCAGTGTTGCTCATACTTTTTCATTCTTGTAGTAAAGTGAGAATACTCTGACAATTCATAAATTTTATGTTTTTTGCAAAAAAAGCGAATAAACAGTTTCCATTTATTGTCTTTGATATAGGAAGCGCCAGTATCGGCGGGGCAATCGCAATCGCTTCTGAAAAAAACGACGCGATTGAAATCATATATCAAACGCGAATATCTATAAATTCTCACAAATATTTAAACTATGAGCGTCTTTTTTTGGCTATGTTAACATCTCTAAAAATTGCCGCCGAAAATATAGAACAAAATAGATTACGATTTTTTTTAGAAAATAATTTTGAACTAAAAGATATATTTTGCGTATTCTCATCATTGTGGTGTGTTTATGATATAAGCGCGCTAAAATTTATAAAAGAAAAATCTTTTATTGTATCAGAGCGATTTATTTCAGACAATATTAAAGATTCAGAAGAAGAACTTAAAAAGTCATTGCAAAATAAACTTAATCAAAATAATATTTCCGACCCTGTTTTAATGGAAAAAAATACCATACAAGTATTGCTTAATGGATATAATACAAATAAGCCGTATGGCAAAGAAACAAGTCGTATGGACATTACGCTTTTTATGAGTATGATTTCTAACGAAATACGAGAAAAGGTAAAAGATATTATAGAAAAAGCGTTTAACACGGATAATATATCATATAATTCTTTTGCCCTCGCTTCGTTTTTGGTAACGCGTGATATTTTTAGCGCGGAAAAAGATTTTTTACTTATGGATATAAGCGGAGAAGTGTCGGACATAATGCTCATCAGAGACGATGCTATTGTTAAAACATCAACATTTCCTCTCGGGAGCAATTTTTTAATAAGAAAAACAGCCGAAGCTCTAAATATCACGCCTGAAGAAGCGCACTCTCTCATTCGGCTTTTCTTTGAACGAAAAAGTTCAAGCGCTAAATATTCAGAAATAAAAAAAGTTCTTATCACCATAAAAGAAGAGTGGCTGTATTCATTTAGAAAAACATTATCGGATTTTGCGGAAAAATTATTTTTACCAAAGACGATTTTTCTTTTAATTGATACAGATGTGGCAAGCTGGTTTATTGATATTATCAAGAATGACGAATTTAGCTCGCATACGCTTACTCAACAGCAATTCACAGTAGTTGAATTAAGAGGTGGAATATTTAAAAAATATTGTTATACTAAAAACAAAGACGAAAAAGAATGCGACCCTTTTCTTGCTATTGAAGCGTTATTTGCGAGAAAGATTTAGTTATACGATATATTATTTGGCAGATATAATTTATATGATGTATAATTATAGGAAATCTAATTTACAATTTATTTATTATGGAAAATTCTTCATTCAATGACATAATTCCTCCTAAAAAGAGGTCAATAAGAAATATACAAAATTCTCATATCAAGCCGCAAAGACCGATTAAAAAATCATCCGGAGAAGATTTTGAATATAATGTATATAATAACAATATAAAAAAAAGCAATTCATCGCGATTTATTATATGGTTTATAATAATTATCGCGCTTATTGTGTTTACATTTGTATTTTCTTTTCTTTTTTCCGGCGCAAAAATAAGCATTACGCCAAAACAAAATAAAACTTTTGTTGACGCGCGTTTTGTGGCGGCTATGGAAGCTGATTCCAACGAGCTTCCGTATGAGATTATGACAATTGAAAAAACTGGCTCAAAAAAAGTTTCAGCTATTAAAAAAGAACAAATTGAAGAAAAAGCTTCCGGTAAGATAATGATATTTAATAATTTTAGTTTGGCAAATCAACGGCTTATAATAAACACTCGTTTTGAAACGCCTGACGGACTTATATATAGAATAAATAAATCAATTGTAGTTCCCGGTCAAAAGAAAGAAAATGGAGAGGTTGTTCCGGGAAGCATAGAAGTTATGGTATATGCGGACGAAGCAGGTGAAAAGTTTAACATAGGATTAACAGATTTTACTATACCGGGATTTAAGGGTTCTCCGCAATTTGATAAATTTTACGCACGCTCAAAAACACCTATGACGGGAGGTTTTGTCGGCGAGAAGCTTACGGCAGACCCGAAAGATGTTGAAAACGCCAAAAATGAAATACACTCGGAACTGCGAACGCAATTATTAAATGAAGCTTTTTCTCAAAAACCAGACAGATTCTATCTGTTTGAAGACACAGTGTTTGTGGAGTTTGAATCAGAACAGGCGGCAGAAAGCGGTGATAAAGTTGAAGTGAAAGAAAAAGCGATATTATACGGTGTTCTTTTTGATAAGAATAAATTTGCAAAATATATTGCGGAAAATACATTTGCAATTTTTGATGACAATCCGGTTGAAATCTCCGATATAACATCGCTTGCATTTGCTATTTTGAGTAAAGAACAAAGCAAGCCGTGGGAAGATAAAGAGTTTGAATTCACTGTAAAGGGCAATGTTAATATTGTATGGATATTTGATGAAGAAAGATTAAAACAAGACCTTGCCGGAAGGTCAAAGGCGGCGTTTCAAACAATTCGTTCCGGTTATCCAAGCATAGAAGAGGCGGAAATTACATTGCGTCCATTTTGGAAAAGAACATTTCCTGATAAAATAAATAAGATAAAGATAGAAAGAATTCTTGA
>PFAA01000047.1:0-1577 GCA_002778715.1 Candidatus Campbellbacteria bacterium CG10_big_fil_rev_8_21_14_0_10_35_52 | reverse complement strand
TTATTTTTTTCTTCCTTTTTCTTCCTTTTTTGTTAGTAAAAGGAAAAAGAGAGGAAAAAGAAAAATGGAAATTTTCTTAAAAATCTTTCTCATAGACCATATCTTTTACCAAAGAGATATGGTCTATTTTTTATGTTATAATACATTTAATGGCTCAATATTACAATCCGCAAAAAAACGCTAAATATCTTTTTCATCCAGATTCTAAAATGCCACATAAGATAAGCAGGTCAAAAATTGATTTGTTTATTGAATGTCCGCGATGTTTTTATCTTGACCAGCGATTAGGAGTCGGAAGACCGCCGTCATTTCCATTTAATCTAAATAATGCGGTTGACGAATTGATGAAAAAAGAATTTGATATTCACAGAGCGAAACAAACGGCGCATCCTCTAGCTAAAACATACAGCATTGACGCTGTGCCGTTTCAGAATGAAAAAATGGAAGAGTGGAGGGACGCGCTCCGCAGAGGAGTATTTTGTCTTCATAAGCCGACAAATTTGATTGTTCGCGGAGGGATTGACGATATTTGGGTAAATCCAAAAGGAGAGCTTATTGTTGTTGATTATAAAGCGACAAGTAAAAAAGACGAGGTGAATTTAGACGCGGAGTGGCAGAATTCATACAAAAGGCAAATGGAAGTATATCAATGGCTTTTCAGGCACAATGGTTTTAAAGTTTCCGACACCGGATATTTCATTTACGCAAACGGTATTACAGACAGAAAAGCGTTTGACGGAAAATTAGAATTTGATATTAAAATTATTCCATACACAGGGTCTGATAAATGGATTGACAATACTCTTGAGAAAATAAAAGAAACTTTAATGAGCGAAAAACTGCCAGCAAAAGGCGTTGAATGTAATTATTGCTCATATCGCGAAGCCGCGGGCAAAATTCTTTTAGAAAAACATCTTGAGGAAAAAAAGAATGAAAGAAAAGATACGAACAAATTATTTTAGGAATAAAAAATGTTAAATAAAGAAGAACTAATTGAATGGCTTGAAAATGAAACAATGGTATTGCGAACAAAAGAACTCAAAGACGCTTTTATGAAAATAGACAGGAAAGATTTTACGCCAATTGATTATATAGAGGAAGCATACGAGGATTATCCGCTTCCACTTCAAAATACTGGACAGACAATTTCTCAACCGACAACGGTTGCTTTTATGTTAGAACTTCTCAATCCGCGAAAAGGAGAAAAAATTCTTGATATCGGTTCTGGCTCCGGGTGGACAACGGCGCTTCTCGCGCGTCTTGTCGGGAAGGAGGGGAAAGTAATAGGCATTGAAAGAATACAGGAACTTGTGGAACTTGGACAAATGAATATTGAAAAATATGATTTCAAAAACGCTGAAATAAGACAAACGGAAAAAGAAATCGGACTGCCCCAAGAAGCCCCGTTTGATAAAATATTAGTTTCCGCCGCCGCGAAAGATTTACCAAAAGAGCTTGTTAAACAGTTAAAAGTCGGCGGAATTATGGTTATTCCGATAAATGACGAAGTGTGGCAAGTCAGAAAATTAAAAAATAGCGAGGATATAAAAAAACACAAAGGGTTCGTCTTTGTGCCG
>PFAA01000001.1:17176-24429 GCA_002778715.1 Candidatus Campbellbacteria bacterium CG10_big_fil_rev_8_21_14_0_10_35_52 | reverse complement strand
AAAAGCAAAGCAGTTTGCTTTCCTCCCACCTCGCTTCGCTTCGGATAAAACATAAAGCAGTTTATGTTTTATCCACTCAGCCAACTCTCCAATATGTTCGCTTTTCCAAAGCTCGTATTGTCGCTACTCCATCATCCATACGACTTCTTACTTAACCAATTACATAATACCATTTTTTATATTTTTTTCATCTTGAACAGCTAAAACACATCAAAATATATTAAAATAAAACACTTATCTTATTTTCATTATTGTTTTAAAAATAAAATAAGCGTTTTTAACTAATTTTTTAATGGGCTATTGTAACACCTATTACATTTCTCGCGCCCGCTGTAAGCAGAACTTTTCGCGCCTCTCTTAATGTCGCGCCTGTTGTTATAATATCGTCAAGCAGAATTATATCGCGATTTTTTATTTCATTCGGCTTGCTGACACAAAAACTGCCTATAATATTTTTAAGTCGTTTTGACCTATTGAGCGTTGTTTGACTCGGAATATTTTTTATTTTTTTGAGCAAATCTGTTCTTAAAGCGCATAAAGATTCTCCAGCAATGTCGCAAAGTTCCTTCGCTAAAATCTCAGTTTGATTAAATCTTCTTTCTCGCAAATGTTTTTTATGCATCGGTATCGGTATGAGAAGTGGTTTATTAAAATCCGAATATACATTTAAATCCGATAATTCTTCTTGTAGGAAATCATATAAAATTTGCGCGAACAATTTTGTGATTTTATTATTTTTTTTATATTTAAGCGACCATATCATATTTTTTATAACCTCATCTCTATAATCAAAAAGAGTATATACAAATTTATCTTCCATTTTATTGTTAAGCGATAATTTTTTTGACAAAATATCAATGGATATATTTTCCGCTTTTTTGTCAAGTTCGTCTTTTGGAAAAAAAAATTTTAATATAATCTCTGTAATTTTGTTGAATTTAAGCATACTTTTATATTATAATTTAGTATAATGTTATCATACGATAAGTTGTAAGTTACTATGCGATTTTGAACATAACTGTATTTTTTACTTAATTTTATATTTGACGCGTAAATATTATAAATATGTCTTTATTTGATTTTTTGAAAAAAAAAGAAACAAGCGTTGTCGGTATTGATATCGGCGCATCTTCAATAAAAGTGGTTCAGCTTAAAAAACGCCAAGGCGTCGCAGTGCTTGAAACATACGGCGAGCTCTCTCTCGGTCCATACTCCGACGCGGAAATAGGGCAGGCGACAAATCTTCCCGCTTCAAAGATAGCCGAAGCGTTAAAAGATTTATTAATTGAAGCAAATGTTACAGCTAAAAAAGCTGGTGTATCAATCCCTTTTTCTTCAAGTTTAATATCGCTTATTTTAATGCCAGCGCTTAATCCAAAGAATCTTTCTTCAATGATACCGATTGAAGCAAGAAAATATATTCCTGTGCCTATATCAGAAGTAACATTGGATTGGTTTGTTGTTCCCGATGAAGGTTCTTCTTTTGATGAGGATTACGAGTATGGCGGACAAATTAACGAAGATAGCGTTAAAAAAACAGAAGGCGGTAAAAAAATAAAAGTGCTTCTTGTCGCCATTCATAATGATATTTTAAATAAATATAATGAAATAATAAATAGCACAGACCTTGCTGTTGGTTTTTTTGAAATAGAAATTTTTAGCGCCATAAGAGCCGTTGTGGAACAAAGCATAATTCCGACTATGGTGATTGATATGGGTGCCAGAGACACAAAACTATATATCGTTGAATTTGGAATAATAAAAGCGTCGCATGTAATAAACAGCGGGGCGCAGGATATTACTCAAACACTTTCAAAATCTTTAAGCATATCAATATCAAAAGCCGAAGAATCTAAAAGAAAATCAGGTATTATTGAAAATTTTGGAGATAATAAAATTGTAGATTCCAAAGATATTATTGTATCTGCTCTTGAGCGTATTTTTACGGAAGCAAATAGAGTTATGACGCAGTATCAGCAGAAAAATAATAAAAATATCGGCAATGTGATACTTACAGGAAGCGGAGCAATGATGAAAGGTATACTTCCTGTCGCGGAAAAACATTTTGAGACAAGCGTAACGATAAGTGATCCGTTTTCAAAAACGAAATCACCAGCGTTTCTTGAAGAAATTTTGAAAGAAGTCGGACCCGGATTCGCCGTGGCTGTTGGTCTTGCTTTACGCAGACTTCAGGAGATTGATTGATATTTATACGAATAAACGAATTAAGCGTAAATATAATTTATAATTATGTTATTAACATTAACGACGATACAAGCTCTTTATGTAAGTAAAAGTGATGTATAATAATATAGACCTATAGTGGTAAAGATAAAAGATATGGATATAAAATCGCACACATCATTTATACCTAAAAAAGCATTTAATGCTTCAAACGCTTCTTTGCATTCAAAAGGAAGCAGTATAGGTATTTTGTTTCTGCTGACGCTTATTATTTTTATCAGCGCTCTTGCTCTTTCGCTTGGCGTATTTTTATATCAGCAATTTTTAATTAAAGACACAGAGAGCAAAAGTTCCCAATTAAAGAGAGCGCGCGCGGAATTTGAACCGACTCTCATTCAGGAAATAAACCGTCTTGATAAACGGATTCAATCTTCGCGGAATATATTGGGGAAACACAAAGCAATATCATCGTTTTTTAATTTACTTGAAGATTTAACACTTGCAAATATCCAGTTTGAGAATCTTGAATATAATGTAGACGAAAACGGTAGAGCAAATATCTCAATGGAAGGAAAGGCTAAAAGTTTTAATTCCGTCGCGCTTCAGTCGGATATATTTGGTAAAAGCAAGTTTATACAAGAGCCGATTTTTTCTAATCTCAATATTGACAATAAAGGCGATGTTGAATTTGATTTCACGGCTTTTATAGATTCAAGTTTGATTTTATATGAAAATATAATATTGACGAAGCAGATTAAACAATTTGAACAATAATTAATTTATATTAAATATGATTAGATTAACTTTTCCAATTATTTTTATACTTATCTCAATAGGACTTTTTTTCATATATATTGACCCTGTTTATAGCGATATTCAGCTCAAAATTAGCGAGAGAAATGAATTTAACAACGCTCTTGATAAGTCAAGAGAATTAAGAGAAGTTAGAGACAGATTGCTTTCCCTATATAATACATTTTCCACGAACGACCTTGATAATTTAAAAAAGTTATTACCGGATAATGTTGATAATGTGCGGCTTATTCTTGATATTGATTATATAGCGTCAACTTACGGTATGCGTATAAAAAATGTAACTATTAACAAAAAAGACAATAGAGAAGTCGGAGTTATAGGTCCAAGCAATAAGTTATTTGAATCGGTTAAACTTTCGTTTTCTGTGGTTTCTTCGTATGATAATTTTATACAATTTGTGAGAAACATAGAAAAGAGCTTAAGGGTCGTTGATATTACAGAGGTTTCTCTTATACAGCAAGGAGATGAAATCAATAATCTGACATATGAATACAGAATAGGGCTTGAGACCTATTGGTTGAAGTAGATATAAAAAGCAAAGCGTGAAATAAAAAATGCAAAGTAAAAAAATAAAACAAATATGGAAATTCTAAAAAAATATAAAAAAAAGATTATCATCGTTATAATTATTATCATTGCGGCTATCGGTTACACTATTTTATTTGGCGGAGAAGAAGACAAGCTTCTTATATCAGAAAGCGTAAATGCCGCGGGTAAAACGGAAGACAATGAATTGATATCCTTACTTATAGGTTTGCGTTCAATTAATCTTGACGGGAGTATTTTTTCCGACCCTGTTTTTAGAAGTTTAGAAGATTTTGGTCAGAAATTAACGCCAGAATCCGCTGGAAGAAACAATCCTTTCGCGCCAATAGGAGTTGACGCAAACCGCGATATATTAAGCGATAACACAGATGAACAGGCAATAAGCGCTGAACAAATGCAATAATTTATATTTACGCAGGATTTATAAATTATGTTTATATGAACTTACTTTCTATTTTAGTAAAAAAAAATATTATAGATGAGGAAAATATCGCGTCAATAAAAAAAGAAGCAGAAACATCAGGAAATTCTTTTGAAAAAACGCTTATTAAACGTGGACTCGGACAAGACATTATATTAAAAGCGAAAGGGGAGCATTATAATATACCGATATGGGAGCTTAAAAATAAAAGTATACCGTTTGAAGTATTTAAATATATTCCCGAAGAGTCGGCATTTCATTATAAATTTGTTCCGCTTGGAGTCAGCGATAATGTTTTAGAAGTCGGTATTATTGACCCTGATAATTTGGAAGCGCTAGACGCTCTTAATTTTATTTCTTCAAACGCGGATACGCCATTTAAGATTTATCTTATTTCAGAGAACGATTTTGGTGAAATTTATAAGATGTATAAAGGTTTTTCCGGAGAAGTTAATAGAGCGATATCGGAACTTGATACTGAATTGGTGAAAGATAAAGGAATAAAAGCGTTGGAAGAAGATGAAAAGGTTTCAAATACCAATACAATAAAAGAAGACGCTCCTGTTACAAAAATTGTCGCGAATATAATTCGTTACGCTGTTGAAGAACGCGCGTCTGATATTCACATAGAACATATGAGCGACTCTATAAGGGTGAGATTTCGCGTAGATGGGACATTGAGCACAAGTTTGATGTTGCCGTTAAAAACACATCAAGCCGTTGTGGCGCGCTTGAAAGTTCTCTCATCAATGAAACTTGATGAAAAGAGAAGACCGCAGGATGGTAGATTTTCAGCAAAAATAAATAATAGAAAAGTTGATTTTCGCGTTTCAACATTTCCTTCGTATTACGGAGAGAAAGTTGTAATAAGAATATTAGACACAGATAAGGGAGTGCGAAAACTTGATGAGTTTGGACTTAGTGAAAGAAATTTGAAACTTATTAGAAATGCCATAAAACAACCATACGGTCTTATACTCATATCAGGTCCAACAGGTTCCGGCAAATCAACAACGCTTTACTCAATGCTTAATGAAACAGACCACGAATCAAAAAATGTTTTGTCGCTTGAAGACCCTATTGAATACAACATTGACGGAATAAGCCAGTCGCAAGTAAGACCTGAAATAGGATATACATTCGCAAACGGACTTAGAACAACTCTTCGGCAGGACCCGGATATTATAATGGTTGGAGAGATAAGAGATAAAGAAACAGCAGGTCTTGCCGTGCAGGCGGCTTTGACAGGGCATCTTGTGCTATCAACAATTCACACCAATAACGCAATCGGCGTTATACCGAGACTTTTAGAGATGGAGGTTGACCCGTTTTTAATCGCGCCGACACTTATTATAGCGATTGCTCAACGGCTTGTGAGAACATTATGTCCAGGCACAGGTAAGCCGATAGAAATAAAAGAAAGTATGAAAAAAATGCTTGAGAGTCAGTTTTCCGATTTGCCAGAAAAATATAGAAAAACCATACCAATAGGCAAAAATTTTTTTGACCCTGAACCGAGCGTGGAATGCATCACCGGATTAAAAGGACGAATGGCTGTGTTTGAAGTGATTGAAATGAATAAAGAAATTGAAGAAACAATTCTCAAAAATCCTTCAGAATCCGAAATTCAAAAAATCGCGCGTAAAAATGGAATGCTGACAATGAAAGAAGACGCTATATTAAAAGCGTTTGATAAAAAGATTCCGTTTAGCGAGATTAATACGCTCGGAGGAGAAATTTTTTTTGAAGAAAATAATTTAGAAAATTTTTCAGACAATATAAAACATTGATACTTATAGCGTTATGTTTTATACTTAACATATAAAAATATGGATAAAAAAAATAAAATATTTCTTATAGACGATGATAATTTTATGACCGATATGTATGCGATTAAGTTTAAAGAGCACGGTTTTGATGTGAGCACAAGTTTGGACTCAAAAGAGGCATTAGATAGATTGAGAGACGGCTTTTCTCCGGATATTATATTGTTTGATATTATAATGCCGAAACTTAGCGGGATTGAATTTTTAGAAATTGTCAGGAAAGAAAAACTCGCGAACAATACAATATTTATCGCCTTATCTAATCAGTGGAAAGAAGATGAGATTGATAAAGCGAAATCATTAGGTATTGCCGATTATATAATAAAAGCGGAATCCATACCATCGGAGGTCTTAGATAAAGTTGAAAATATTATTAAAAAACACAGTTAAGAATATAATAATTTTTTCAATATAATTATATGGAAAATATAACAGATTATAAAAAAGAATTAAAAGAGTTAATTGACCTTATTGTTAATGAATCAGCGTCAGACCTTCATTTGTCATCAGACAATTATCCCACAATCAGAGTAAACGGCGTTCTTATATCACTTTTGAAAAGACGCAGATTGTCCGGGGAAGACACACTTGGTTTTATATCGGAACTTTTAACGCAAGAGCAGAAGCAAGATTTTTTATTAAATAAAGAGATTGATTTTTCGTATAAATATAATGAAAACACCCGTTTCAGAGGAAATGGTTTTTTTCAGCAAGGAGCAATAGGAATATCGCTCAGACTTATCCCAAAACAAATCAAGACCCTTGAAGAGCTTAATCTGCCTCCGATTCTTGAGATTTTCGCGCAAAAAAAACAGGGCTTTTTTCTTATTGTCGGTCCTGTTGGGCAAGGTAAGACGACGACCCTTGCTTCAATGATTGAAATTATAAATAAAAGCAGAACAGAACACATAATCACGATTGAAGACCCTATAGAATATATCTTTGAGCAGAAAAAATCTATGATTGACCAGCGCGAGGTAAGAATTGACACTAAAGATTTTGCCACGGCTTTGAAGTATGTGTTTAGACAAGATGTTGATGTGCTAATGATAGGAGAGATGCGCGGAGTTGAGACAATATCAACAGCGGTAACAGCCGCGGAAACAGGACATTTGGTATTATCAACGCTTCATACCAATAATGCCGCTCAGACAATAGATAGGATTATAGATTCATTTCCGGAAGTCGGACAGGAACAGATTCGCTTACAGCTTGCCGCTTCTTTGGCGGGAATATTTTCTCAGCGGTTAGTTCCGAGAATTTCAGGCGGATTGATTCCGGTCTATGAACTTCTTATCAATAACAATGCCGTTGCAAATCTTATTCGCGAAAAAAGGACATATGAATTAAATATGATTATTGAGACAAATATGGAAGAAGGAATGATTGACCTAAACAGGTCTCTTGCCGATTTCGTGAGGCGCGGAGAAATCACAATAGAAGACGCGAGAGCCCACTCG
>PFAA01000001.1:9675-17159 GCA_002778715.1 Candidatus Campbellbacteria bacterium CG10_big_fil_rev_8_21_14_0_10_35_52 | reverse complement strand
TTAGAAATTAGAAATTAAAATAATATGTTATTCAAATACACAGCCATAGACAAAACAGGGAATGAGACGGCGGGGGGTATTGACGCAGTTAATAAAGATGTGGCAATAAGCTCGCTTCAAAGGCAAGGTCTTGTCATAGCGTCTATAGTTTCAGTGGAAGAAAAATCTTTTTTTAAGAGAGAAATAGCTTTTTTTGACAGGGTTTCCAATAAAGAGATAGTTATACTTTCCCGTCAAATATCAACACTTTTTGAGTCGCAAGTATCCGCCTTGCGCGTATTTAAACTGCTTGGCTCCGAGTCATCAAATAAGATGTTAAGAACAGCGCTTATAGATGTGGCAGATGACATACAGTCGGGGAAATCAATATCGGACGCCCTCTCGGAACATAATAAGATATTCTCCCATTTTTATGTAAATATGGTGCGCGCAGGCGAAGAATCGGGGAAACTTGACCAAATATTTTCATACTTAGCGGATTATTTGGACAGATCGTATGAAATAACATCAAAAGCAAAAAATGCTTTAATCTATCCGGCTTTCGTAACATTTACCTTTATTACAGTTATGATTCTTATGTTGACATTGGTTATTCCAAAAATAAGCGCTATCTTTGTTGAATCAGGTCAAGAATTACCAATATACACAAAAATAGTGGTTGGTATAAGCGATTTTTTTGTAAATTATGGAATTTTTCTTTTAATATTGATAATTATAGGCGGATTTTTTTTGTGGAAATACAATAAAACAGAACAAGGCAAATCATCTATTTCACAATTTAGACTTTCCATTCCATATTTAGGAAATTTATATGAAAAACTTTACTTATCCAGAATTTCCGATAATTTAAGCACAATGCTTTCAAGCGGTATAACAATGACGCGCGCAATTGAAATAACCGCTACTGTTATCGGCGACACTACATATGAAAAATTACTTAATGAATCAGCGCGAGTTATAAAATCAGGAGGTTCCTTATCGGAATCTTTTTCCGGATATAAAGAAATACCAAGCATTATGATACAGATGATAAAAGTAGGAGAAGAAACGGGAGAACTTGGCAATATTTTAAATACATTGTCTAAATTTTACGCGAGAGAAGTAAAAAATACCGTGGATACTCTCGTTACTCTTATAGAGCCAATGATGATAGTTGTTTTGGCGCTTGGTGTGGGAGTGCTTTTAGCGGCTGTTCTTATGCCTATATACAATATATCTTCCGCTATATAAAGATTTTAATATTTTTTTGATAGTTGAGTTATCCACATAGTGTTTTTGAAATAGCCATAAATAGTTATATAATGTTTTATGTTACAAAAAAGCTTTTTTTATTATATAATTTAATATTAAAAGTGGTCGTTTAAATAATTTATTAATTAAAATAGTTGATTTGATTATGAAAAAGACAGGAAATAAAGGTTTTACGCTTATTGAGCTTTTAGTTGTTATAGCGATTATCGGAATTCTATCGTCTGTTGTTTTGGCAAGCTTAAATACAGCTCGTCAGAAATCGCGAGACGCAAAAAGAATTTCAGATATGAAACAGCTTCAAATAGCTCTTGAGTTTAGTTTTGATAAAAATGGTAAATATCCGACTCAAGCCATAGCGGCAAACATATCAACAGCTTTAGCATCGCTTGTAACCGATAATTTTATTCCGGGGCTTCCAAGCGACCCGCAGAGCACGAATGACCAATACTTCTACATATCGGCAACAGGCGCGTCTTACTGTGTCGGGGCTAATCTTGAAGGTAGCACAAATCAGTTGGATACATGCGGTACGGATGATTTAGCCGTCGCTTATGACTACGAAGTTGGTCCATAATGATTTTTTGAGTTGATGTTATAAATCATATTTTGAATTACGAAATGTAATTTTACGCTAAATCACAAAAAACCGCCGATAAAGCGGTTTTTTGTTGCAATATAAATTTTTTACATTAAGAGAGGAAAGTTTTATGATTAAAATAATTAAAAATTTAAAATATTAAAATAGAATATATAGGATTAAAAAAATGAGGTTTAATATAACGGAGCATTTGCTTGAAAAAAATTATGAAATTATCGCTTAAAATAAATAACTATGAATTACGAAACTCTTTCTTGGTATAAATTTTTGCAAGACATCATAAAAATCCGCTGATTTTTTGTTATGCTTGCGTATTCGTATTGCGCAATGTCTTTCAAAAATTATGCCTGCGACGAGTTTCGTAATTTACGAAAATGAATTATAAATATGTAATCGGAATAGATGAAGCGGGACGAGGACCTCTTGCAGGGCCTGTTGCCGTTGGCGCGGTTTTGTTTTCAAAAAATGAATACAAAAAGTTTAAGTTCCATTTGAACGGAAAATTTAAATCAGAATTGAATATTTTAAAAGATTCAAAAAAACTTTCTAAAAATAAAAGAGAAAAATGGTTTAAGTTTATGGAAGAAAAACAAAATTTTACTCAAAGGTTATTTTTTGGCAAGATAAAAAAAGATTTCAGATTTTTAGTGGTATTTTCAAGCGCGAAAATAATAGATAGAAGAGGAATTAATTGCGCGATAAATACAGCCATTAAGAAAATATTTTCAAAACTCTCCGCGAACGAAGATGAATGTTTAATACTTTTAGACGGCGCTCTTAAAGCCCCGAGTGTATTTTTAAATCAAAAGACAATAATAAAAGGAGATGAAAAAGAGCCGATAATATCTCTTGCTTCAATTGTGGCAAAAGTGAAAAGAGATAGAAAAATGATAAGTTTATCAAAAAAATATCCTGAATATAATTTTGAAAAACATAAAGGTTATGGCGTAAAAGCTCATTATAAAATGATAAAAAAATACGGGATTTGCGTCCTTCATCGCAAAAGTTTTTTAAAAAATTTTTTGAAAAAAGAAATATAAAGGTCAGACCTTAATATCGCTAATTATAATTTTGCGCAAAAAATTTGCCAAAATTCGTCCATTTTGATATAATGCTCTTTATGACGGTAAGAATGAGACATACAAAAAGCCATACCGCAAACAGGCGGTCGCATCATGGTCTTAAAGAGCCGAGGATTTCTTTGTGTCCGGACTGTAAAGCCCCGCATAAACGACACAATGTATGTCTTTCTTGTGGCAGATATAGAGGCAGAGTAATTATAGATATGACGGCAAAGTTTGAGAAAAAACAAGCGAAAGCAAAAGCTAAAAGAGAAGCAATGAACGAAGAAGCCGCAAGCGAGCCAGAACAGACAGAAGATAAAATACTTAATGCCGAGGAATTATCTAAGAAATAGAATATTTAAAATACCGAGGATAAATTTGTAATTTGTAATTTGTTACCAACACAGTTTTTATGGAAAATAGGCATCTTTCAAGGTCAATAGTATTGCAGACATTGTTTGAGTTGGATTTTAACGGTCTTATTGGTAAAAAACATATTGGCGGTAAAATTGAAAGAAACATTAAAGATACTAAAACAATTCTTGCGCGCAATGCAAAAGAATTTGCTTCTGGTATGGAAGATTTTTCATTTGCGCGGAAACTATTAGACAGTATTTTAGAAAAGCGAGAAAACATAGATACAATTATAGAAAAAGCGGCTCCGGAATGGTCAATTGATAAAATTTCCACTGTTGACAGGAATATATTAAGAGTAGGTCTTTATGAGCTTTTGTTTTCAGATAGAAAAGAAGTGCCAGCAAAAGTGGCTATCAATGAGGCAATTGAGCTTGCCAAAACATTTGGCGGAGAATCCAGCGGAAGATTTATAAACGGAGTATTAGGAGCGGTATATAAAGAAATAGGAGAACCGGGTAAAGAAGAGGTTTCAAAGAAAAAGAATAAAAAAAAAATAGAAGATGTGCCGTATGAAAAAATGCCGATAAAAAGACTCGGCGGAGCTGTTATATATACAAACAATAATGATAATATCTATATCGCTCTTGTCCATGATGTTTTTGGATACTGGACTCTTTCAAAGGGAGGAATAGATGAAAAAGAGAGCAAAGAAGATGGCACTGTCAGAAAAATAAAAGAAGAACTCGGCATTGAAGTAAAGATTAAAAATAAACTCGGAGAAAATGAATATATTGCATCAGACCCGAAGATTGGAAAGTTAAGAAAACAAGTGGTATATTTCTTGGCAGAATCAAAATTTGATGATTTAAAACTTGCGGATAAAGACGGATTAGATGACGCTATGTGGTTTAAACTTTCGGATATCGCGGAACTTAATTTTTACGACGATATACTTCCAATCGTCACAAAAGCGGTAAATATATTATTAAAAAAATAAAAAATTATGAATTTTGAACAATTTGAAAAAAAATTAAACATTGTATTTAAAAATAAAAATCTTTTGAAACAATCTTTTATTCATAGGTCATATTTGAATGAAAATAAAAATATGAAAATAGCTCACAACGAAAGACTTGAGTTTTTGGGAGATGCCGTGCTGGAGCTTGTTGTTACAGAGTATTTATACGGGAAATATCCTAAAAAGACCGAGGGAGATTTAACCTCATACAGAGCGGCGCTTGTAAATACGATTACGCTTGCATCCGTGGCGAATTTATTGGATATGAATAATTTTTTATTGCTTTCAAAGGGCGAGGCGAAAGACATAGGGCGTGCAAGGCAGTATATACTTGCGAATACTTTTGAATCATTCGTGGGGGCGCTTTATTTAGATCAAGGATATAATGCCGCAAAAGATTTTATCGCAAAAAATTTGTTTCCACTTACTAATGAAATAGTGGAAAAAGGCCTTTGGCAGGATAGTAAAAGTCGTTTTCAGGAAGTCGCGCAAGAGAAAGTGAGCATTACCCCGCAGTATAAGACAATACAAGAAATTGGTCCTGACCATGAAAAAAATTTTATTGTCGGCGTATATCTTGATGAAGACCTTATAGGGGAAGGAGAAGGCAAATCAAAACAAGAAGCGGAACAGTCCGCCGCGCGAAAAGCTCTTTTGGTAAAAGGGTGGGATTAATGGCATAGAATTTACATTTTTTAATTTCTTTAATTTTTTCAACTAACACCAAATTATCCCATATGGGACAGAAGCGCGTTATTTCTTCAACTAATGCCAAACGCTCCAACATATAAAAGCGTCGCAATTAATAATTGAACTGAATTAAGAAAGAATTTTGTAATTCAAAGTAAAATTGTATAATAATTAAATGTATCTTAAATCCCTTGAACTTTTAGGTTTCAAATCATTCGCAAAAAAAAGTGTTTTTGATTTTACTTCAAAGATTTCTGGCATTGTCGGTCCAAACGGTTCGGGCAAATCAAATGTGGCCGAATCATTCCGTTTTGTTTTAGGCGAACAGTCCATCAAGTCGCTTCGCGGAAAACGCGGAGAGGATTTGATATTTAATGGTTCAAAAATAATACCGCGTTCAAACAGAGCATCTGTAAAAATTTTGTTTGATAATACCAAACGCTTTTTGAATATTGATTTTGACGAAGTTGTTATAGAGCGAGCCGTGTATCGTGACGGTATAAATCAATATTTTATAAATAATTCGCAAGTTCGTCTTCGCGACATCGCGGAATTACTCGCATCAGCTAACATCGGCTCGTCAGGACATCATATAATATCGCAAGGCGAGGCGGACAGAATATTAAACGCAAATATAAAAGAGCGAAAGGAAATGATAGAAGATGCGCTTGGATTAAAAGTATTTCAATATAAAAAGCAAGAGAGTCAAAAGAAATTACAAAAGACGGAAGATAATATAATTCAAATTGAATTATTGCGGAAAGAAAACGCTCCGCATATAAAATTTCTTAAAAAACAGGTTGACAAAGTTGAGAGGTCAATCATTATGCGCGATGAACTTAAAAAACTTTCTTTAGAATATTTAAAAAGAGAATCTGAATATATTTCATTTAATAAAAAGAAAACAAAGAAAGCTCAAAAAGCTCCTCAAGATGAATTAAACGCTCTTGAAGAGAAACTCCAAAAAGCGAAAGAAATATTATCTAAATCGTCAAAAAGCGATGAAAAAAGCGATGAATTGATAATTCAAGAAAAAAACTTATCTGATATAAGAGCGCGGAAAGACGCTCTGACACGAGAACTCGGACGGATAGAAGGAGAAATTTCAGGGGAAAACAGAAGAATAGAAAAAGAAAAAGAAACACAAAAAATCATTGAAAACAGGACAGTAAATTATAATGAATTAAATAAGGTCGTGGAACAAGTATATTCACAAATTGACGATGCCAAAGAGAAAAATGATATATCTGAAATAAAAAACATACTTCTCTCCATTGGCTCAATAATAAAAGATTTTATATCAATAACATTTTCTAAAGACAAAGATAATGAGATTGATTACATTGAGCTTGAGAATTTAAAAAATAAGAAAATAGAAATTGACAAAAATTTATTAAATGTTTTAAGAGACGAATCTTTATATAATGAAAGATATTCTATTTTAAAAACAAAAATTGAAGCTGAAAAAGACGATAGCAGAGAAGCGGAACGCGAAGTATTTAGCGTTATGTCTCGCCAGAGTCAGTTAAGAGCAATACTTGATAAATTTGAAAGTATTGAAAATGATTTGATTCATAAAAAACAAGATTTTGAAATAGAACTTCAGGAAATTGCAGTTCTTGTAGGCAGAGCCGCTCTTGATTATGATAAATATAATTTAGGAATAGGTCTTGAAGAAATAGCAAATGAAGAACGACAAATACAGGAAGATAGAAGAAGAAAAATTGAAAAAATCAAAATACGACTTGAAGAATTTGGCGGAGGTTCCGGTGAAGAGATAATAAAAGAATATAAAGAGGCGACACAGCGAGATGAATTTTTAGAGCGTGAGATTGCAGACCTTGAAAAATCAGCGTCAGCTCTTAAGGACTTGATAAAGGACTTGGAAGAAAGATTAAGCATTCAGTTTAATGATGGAATAGAAAAAATAAATAAAGAGTTTCAAAATTTTTTCACGCTTATGTTTGGAGGCGGCGAAGCTGGTTTGTCCGTGATAAAAGAAAAGAAAAGAAAAAAAATGGATATAAATATTATTTCTGATGTGGAAAATAATCCTGAAGAAACGCAAGAAGACGAAGAAGAAGGAATTGATATTTTTGTAAGTTTGCCGCACAAGAGGACAAAAGGTCTTGTAATGCTCTCCGGAGGCGAGCGTGCTTTGACATCAATCGCTCTTTTGTTCGCTATGTCGCAGGTAAATCCGCCGCCATTTTTGGTGCTTGATGAAACAGACGCCGCGCTTGATGAGGCAAATTCAAAACGATATGGCGATATGATAGAAAATTTATCCAAATACTCTCAACTTATTTTAATTACTCATAATAGGGAAACAATGAGTCGCGCCGGTATTTTATATGGCGTTACAATGAATTCGGACGGTATCTCAAAACTTCTCTCTATAAAGTTTGAAGAAGCGGTTCAGGTCGCAAAGTAATCGCTTAAAAATTTTATATTTAAATATTTGCAATCCTTGTATATCTTTGAATTATGAGACCCTTTCTTGGCA
>PFAA01000001.1:0-9662 GCA_002778715.1 Candidatus Campbellbacteria bacterium CG10_big_fil_rev_8_21_14_0_10_35_52 | reverse complement strand
CGAAGAGTTTCGTAATTCAAGGTGAATATATATGTGTGTCTAAGTTCAGATATATATTGCAGTATTTAGGAAATAAAGAATGCGACAATCCAACAAATTTAAGTTCAAAACCGACAACCATTAAAACCGACAACTATTGTTAGTTTTATATACACCGAGGTTAAACTTCGGTGTTGCGGATACACATAAAAAATGTCTAATTTCTAATTTCTAATAAATTTCTAATTATCAATGTCTAATTTTTAAACTTGAACATTCAATATTTGGCGGTTTAACCGCCAAATATATTTTTGACTACGATAGATTGTATAAACTTATTAAATTTTTTTTAAAAACTTAACTTAAAGAAACTTGGAGTCGGACTTCAAGCTGATTGAAGAAGTTGATTGAAGTCAGACTTCAATTGAAATCTATTGAAGTCAGACTTCAATTTTTCTTCAAGAACAAAAATGCTCCGATTGAATTTATGCCACAATACAATCATTACAAATCTAATCTGCCTGAAAACTGCAAAAATGGGCGGACTTATATAAAGCATTGATATTTAATACTCTGTATGATATGCTGATTTTTATATATGAAAATAATAATTGAATTTTTGCCGTATATTCAGATTATCCTATCTATAATTCTAATAGGGGCAATCATACTGCAACAGACGGGCTCGGGTCTTGGCGGAGCGTTCGGCGGAGACAATTTCAGCGCTGGATTTCATAAAAGACGCGGGTTTGAAAAAACTTTATTTAATACCACGATTGTATTGGCCGCGCTCTTTGGGGCTACTTCATTTTTAGCGCTTATTATATAAATTCTTAATTTTTCTTTAGTTTTTAATTGCATAATTTATAAAAACGGATACTTAAAAAAATAATGGTTAAAAAATTTTACCTATAGGAATATCAAAATTTGTGAAAAACATCTACAGAAAATTGACTCAAAAAATATTTTTAGTTCCAAAAGAAGAGTCCATACAAAAAAATATTAAAACATTTTCTCCATCGGAAAAAATATTATTTTTTGCGTTGGTGATTTTGTTTATAGGAAGCGTGATTATAATACTCTTTAATATAAATAAATTCTTCTTAGTGGAAGTGCCGTCCAAAGGAGGAATGGTTACGGAAGGCGTTATCGGGTCTCCCCGTTTTATTAATCCAATACTTGCCGTCTCAGATACCGACAGAGACCTGACAACTCTTGTATATTCGGGTCTTATGAAAGCGACTCCTGATGGAAATTTAGTTGAAGATTTGGCCGAAAGCTATAATATCTCCGAAGACGGTCTTATTTATGATTTCATACTTAAAGATGATATCTTTTTTCATAATGGCGTAAAAGTGAACTCTGATGATGTGATATTCACAATACAAAAGACGCAGGATGTCGGCTTAAAAAGTCCAAAGAGAGCCAGCTGGGATGGCGTTGCCGTGGAAAAAATAAATGACAAAGAGATTCGTTTCATATTAAAACAACCATACACACCATTTTTAGAAAACACGACCATAGGTATATTGCCAAGTCATATCTGGGCGGATGAAAATTCAGGACAATTTTCTTTTAGTATGTTTAATAATAAACCGATAGGAAGCGGACCGTATAAAATAAAAAAGATAAAGTATAATTCCAGCGGAAAACCATTATCTTACGAACTTAAATCCTTTAAAAAATACGCTTTGGGAGAACCGTATATTTCAAACATCAAATTTATATTTTATCCGAGTGAAAGCTCTCTTATTGATGGATATAAAAAAAGAGAAATTGAAAATATAAATAGCATTTCGCCTGATAAACTTTCAGAACTGGAAAAAATAGGGGCTCAAATAAAACATACGCCCATTCCAAGAGTGTTCGCTGTTTTTTTCAATCAAAATCAAGCAACTGTTCTTGCGAATAAAGAAGTCCGTGAATCCCTTGCCGTGGCGCTTGATAAAAAAAAGATTATACAAAAAGTGCTTGGCGGATATGGCAAAGAAATAAACGGACCAATACCTTATGGCATATTAGAGAGCGCGAAAAACGACAAACATAATGAAATAATAAATGCGGAAGAAAGAATGGAACTCGCGCAAGAAATTCTCAAAAAAGGTGGATGGAAGTTTGATGAAGAAAAAACGTTATGGAAAAAAGAAACAAAAAAAGAAAATTTTGAGTTGCGTTTTTCTCTCTCAACCGCAAATACGCCTGAATTAAAATCCGCCGCTGAAATTATCGCCGAAGAGTGGAGAAATATCGGGGCTGATGTGAATATAAAAATATTTGAAAGCGGCGACCTGAATCAAAATATCATAAGACCACGAAAATATGATATGTTATTGTTTGGAGAAGTTATAAGCCGCGAACTTGACCTCTTCGCTTTTTGGCATTCATCTCAAAGAAACGACCCCGGACTTAATATTGCTTCATACGCGAATATAACCGCTGATAAATTGCTGGAAGACGCGAGAGCCACAACTGATAAAAATGTTATGATTGATAAATATAAAAAATTTGAAGATGAGATTTCCGCGGATATACCTGCTATTTTTATCTATTCGCCTGATTTCATATATATAACATCTAAAAATATAAAAAATTTTGAATTGGGATTGGTAACCGCGCCAGAAGAAAGGTTTTTAAATATTCATAAGTGGTATAAAGAAACAGACAGTGTATGGAATTTCTTTACAGATTAATTGCGTATTAAATAAATAAAAACATATAATAAATATTATTATTAACAAATCATATAATCTAAATTAAATAAATAAAATGAATACTGATAACACTAATGAAAAGCGATCTCCATTAAGACGCCATTCTTACGCAAGAACAGAACAAAAGTCGGAAGTGGGAACAAAATATACAAATTCTAAATACAATGACATCCGTCGTGATAAATATACGGAACGCGCGAAAACTTCCACGCGTGGCGGACATACAGGGCATTATAGATATAAAGATGGTATTCAAAAAAATAAAACACAAAATGCGTCAGTCGGACAAATGCGTCCAAAAAGAAATCCTGCGAGCGCGGCGAGACGCGGTGTAAATATAAAAAATACACTGCGAAAAAATATGCCAAGAATTAAAAGAAAAATGCCTGACGATGTCGTGCCACCGATTGGAGAAAATATACGAATTATTCCTCTCGGAGGAGTTGAGGAAGTTGGGAAAAATATGACTGTCATTGAATATAAAGATGATATATTGATTTTTGATATGGGTTTCCAATTTGTAACGGAAGAAGACACGCCGGGAATTGATTATATATTGCCAAACACGAAATATCTTGAAGACCGAAAAGATAAAATTCGCGGAGTAATCATAACACATGGACATTTAGACCATATCGGCGGAATTCCTTATATAATGAACAAAATAGGAAATCCAAAAATATATACTCGTTCGCTTACGGCAATGATGATACAGAAAAGACAAAGTGAATTTCCTCATTTACCACAGCTTGATATAAGAGTCGTGGAGTCCGGCGACAATATTAAACTTGGAAATTTGCCTGTTAAATTTTATCCGATAACGCACTCAATACCTGACGCTATGTCGGTCTCGATAGAAACTCCGTATGGAAATATAATAATAACTGGAGATTTGAAACTAAAACATATTGACGGCGAGCCGATAGAGCAGGAGAAAAAAGTGTGGGGAGAAATCGGTAAACATAATAATCTGCTTTTAATATCAGATTCCACAAATGCCGAAAATCCCGGATTTTCAATACCTGAAGACAAAGTAAATAAAAATATTGAAGAAATAATAAAAAATATTCCCGGTCGTCTTATAATAGGAACTTTCGCTTCGCAATTTGAGAGAATGATAAATATAGTAAAAACCGCGGAAAAATACGGCAAAAAAGTTGTAACTGAAGGACGAAGTATTAAAATAAATATTGAAATTGCTCAACTTGCCGGTCTTTTGAAACCAAAAAAAGATACGATAATACAGGCGCAAGATATAAGCAAATATCCTCCTGAAAAAATACTGATACTCGCGACAGGCGCTCAAGGAGAAGAATTCGCGGCGCTTATGCGTTTCGCGAATAAAAAAGATAAAAATATTTTTTTAACCGAAAGAGATACTATAATGCTTTCATCTTCCATAGTGCCGGGAAATGAAATCAATGTGCAGAAATTAAAAGACAATTTATATAGGCATAAAGTTCATATTCTTCATTATAAAGTTTCTGATGTCCATTCTACAGGGCACGGCAATGCTGGCGAGCTAATATGGGTAAATAAGCAAGTTGGCGCGAAATACTTCATACCGTCCTATGGTTCATATTCTATGACAACGATTCATGCGCAAATTATTAAAGATGCTGGCATAATGAAGGATGAAAATATAGTGGTACCTGATGGAAACGGAGCGATAATAGAAATAGGAGATGGTGGTAAAACAATAAAAACACTTAAAGAAAAAGCTCCATCCGGCATAGTAATGGTTGATGGTCTTGCGATAGGAGACATTCAAGAAGTTGTCATTCGCGATAGAAAGATGCTCGCGCAAGACGGAATGTTTGTAATTATCGCTACAATAAATGTAAAGAGTGGCAAATTGCGAAAATCACCTGATATTATATCTCGCGGTTTTGTATATTTGAGAGAATCGCAAGACCTTCTGCAAGAAACACGGATACTTATAAGAAAGACCGTTGAAGAAACGCTGTATGGAATGAGGCCTATAAATTTTGATTATGTCAAAAATTCTCTCACAGATACCGTAAGTTTATTTCTTTTTAAAAAAACCAATAAAAGACCTTTGGTGATAGCGGTATTATTAAGCGTATAAAAAGCATATAGGTAGTATGATAAATAAAATATTAAGAAAAAATTCTTTTGCCGCTATATATACGGCGGCATTTTTATCCGCCTTCCATGCATTTATACTAATTTATATAAACTCAAGCTTCCTGAACCAGTTTGTGTCTGAAAAAACAGTTGGAGCGTTATATATAATTGGTTCGCTCGCGAGTATTGCTGTATTTATCATCATACCGATAATATTGCGTTCATTGGGAAACTATTTGACGCTTATGATATTTGCCATATTTGAAATGTTGGTTATTTTTGGTATGGCGTTTATAAAAGAAACCGCGATTATAATACCTCTTTTCATCGCGTATTGGGTTGCATCTCAAATTATATTCATCAATATTGATATATTTTTTGAAAGCTATCAAAAAAAAGAATCCGACACCGGCGTAAAAAGAGGAGTCCTGATGACTATAATAAATTCAGCTCTTGTCTTATCTATTTTCATAGTCGGTTTTATTCTTAAAGACAGTGAGTTTTGGAAAGTATATCTTGCGTCGGCATTGGCGCTTGCTCTTTTTTTATTTGTTATATTTATAAAATTCAGAAAATTCAAAGACCTTGCTTATGAAAATTTTAATATATTAAACACATTGAAAAGAATTTATAAAAATAAAAATATTACTAATATATTCATAGCTCAACTTTTTCTAAAGTTTTTCTTTTCGTGGATGGTAATTTATATGCCTATTTATCTTCACGACTATATCGGCTTTGATTGGCCCAAAATATCCATAATATTCACCATAATGCTTTTGCCATTTATTATTTTTGAAATACCAGTTGGTAAAATCGCCGACATCCATTTTGGTGAAAAAGAGCTTCTGTCCGCTGGTTTCATAATCACGGCTATTTTTACAATAATAATATCTTTCATATCAATAAAATCTTTTATTTTGTGGGCAATAATACTTTTCGCGACAAGAGTTGGCGCGAGTTTAATTGAAATAACAACAGAGAGTTATTTTTTCAAACATGTTAAAGGAGATGACGCCGATATAATAAGTTTCTTTAGAATAAATAGTCCGCTTGCGTATATAGCCGGTCCTATTGCCGCTATTATATCTCTTCAATTTCTTCCTTTTCAATATATCTTTTTAGTGCTTGGTATTATAATGTTTGTCGGTCTAAAATATTCTTTTGCTCTTAAAGACACGAGATAGCATATTGATGAAATATTTATAGATTCGCATAATTTATTTACTACTATGAATTACAAAAACCAAAAATTTATGTCCTAAGGGTCACAAAACCTCTTTATCTTCTAAATGTTTTTGCTCAAACCAGACCGTAAATTTTTGGTTTTCTTAATTCAAAGTTATTAAATCAAAACCAATATCTTATATATTTTACTATCATATATGATAGTATGTGAAAATTAATAAATTTGTATTATTTGTGGATAATTAGATAATAAAAACACTATCATATATGATAGTATGAAAAGAAAAAGGGTGCCTGATCCATTTTCCCTATTCTATTGTTTTGTTATTTTTGTCTTTCATAGTATTTTAATTCTCTACGATATCAAACATAATTTTGTGGTGAGATCTGTTGTTTTGCTAGAAAATTATCATCGGCGGATATTTCTGCCAAAAAAAGCAAATCTGCCTCGCGCAGACAATGTTTTTGCTCATAAATAACAGACGCGATATAATACAAATATATGTCTCAAAAATCCGAACCCGCAAAATTTATACATCTGCACACGCACAGTCATTATAGTTTGCTTACCGCTCTGCCTAAAATAAAAGACCTTATAAATACGGCTGTGAAATCAAATATGCCAACACTCGCTCTTACTGATAATGGCAATATGTATGGCGCTCTTGAGTTTTACAAAGAATGCAAAAAAGCTGGCATAAAACCCATTATAGGGGTTGATTTATTTGTCGCCGCGCGAACTCGTTTTGATAAGGAAGCGCATATTGATAATAAAAGCTCGCGATTGGTATTGCTTGCGAAAAATCTATATGGTTATAAAAATCTTCTGAAACTTGTAACATATTCCCATCTTGAAGGATTTTATTATAAACCGCGTATTGACAAAGAACTTTTAGAAAAATATTCTAATGGTTTAATAGCAATCTTGCCGTCATTTTCAGGAGAGACAGCAATAGCGTTAAAGAATAAAGACGAGAAAAAAGCAATAGAAATTTCAGAGTGGTATAAAAAAACATTCGGTAATGAAAATATATATCTTGAAATAACTCATCATCCTGAAATAGACGGGCATAAAAAACTTCAAGAGCAAATTAAAAAATTATCCGCCAATGCGGATATTCCTCTTGTCGCCGCGCACGATGTTTATTATATAAAACCTGAAGATAAAAAAACTCGCGATGTATTATTAAAAATACAAACAGGTCCTGATTTTAGAGAACAAGGAGGATTAAACGGCAATAATGAAGATTTTTCATTTATAAATCAAGAAATTGCGATAAAATATTTCAAAGATATGCCAGATGCCGTTTCAAATACGATAAAAATCGCGAGTAAATGTAATTTGGAACTTGAACTTAATAAATGGGTTTTCCCAAACTTCAAAGTTGAGAGTGGAAAAACATACGATGAAAAACTGCGAGAATTGGTGTATGAAGGGATTAAAAAACGCAAAATCAAAAAGAACGAGGAGATTAAGGGCAGAATTGAGTATGAATTGAAAATAATCAAAGATAAAGGCTACGCTCCGTATTTTCTTGTTGTCGGAGATCTCTTGGATTTTGCTCATAAAAATAATATTCTTACGACAATCAGAGGTTCTGTTTCGGGCTCTATGGTAACTTATCTTGCCGGAATAACAAATGTAAATCCCATAGAATACAAATTGCCGTTTGAAAGATTTTTAAATCCGGAACGCCCATCCGCGCCTGATATTGATATGGATTTTGCGGATAATAAGCGCGATGAGGTAATACAATACGCAAAAGATAAATACGGCTCAAGTAAAGTTGCTCAAATAGGAACATTCGGAACAATGGCGGCGCGCGGTTCTATCCGCGATATAGCGCGAGCTCTCGGACATCCATATAACACAGGCGATAGAATAGCGAGAATTATCCCGATTGGTTCACAGGGATTTCCAATGACAATAGACAGAGCCCTTGAAATAACACCCGAACTTAAAGAACTCTATAAAAAAGAAGAAGCGGTAAAAGAAATAATAGATATGGCTAAAAAAATTGAAGGAAACGCGCGACACATTTCAGTGCATGCGGCTGGAGTCGTGATATCTCCCACAGACCTTACCGATTTTGTTCCGCTACAATTTGACCCAAAAGGGGGGAAGATTATAACTCAATATGATATGCACTCAATTGAGAATGCTGGACTATTAAAATTTGATTTTCTTGGAATAAAAAATCTCGCAATCTTGGCTGATGCCGTAAAGCGCGCGAAGAAATCTCATAATACCGATATAGACATAGAAAATATTCCGCTTGATGATAAAAAAACATATAAGATGTTGGCGCGCGGCGAAACAATGGGGCTCTTTCAATTAAACGGAGCCGGAATGACCCGTTACTTAAAAGATCTTAAACCGTCAGAAATACACGATATAAACGCTATGGTTTCTCTTTATCGTCCAGGTCCTATGGAATCTATCCCTTCTTATATTGAAAGAAAACATAATCCAAAACTAATAACATACATTGACCCTCGAATGAAAGATATTTTATCTCAATCATACGGAGTTATTACCTATCAAGATGATGTGCTTCTAATAGCTATAAAACTCGGCGGATATTCTTGGCTTGAAGCTGACAAACTGCGAAAAGCTATGGGTAAAAAAATTCCAAAAGAAATGGCGGCTCAAAAAGAAAAACTTATTCAGGGCTTTATAGATAATGGTTCAAGCAAAGAAAAAGCCCTAAAAATATGGAGTTTGATTGAACCGTTCGCCGCTTATGGATTTAATAAAGCCCATGCGGCAAGTTATGGAAAAGTCGCGTATCAAACGGCGTATATGAAAGCAAATTTTCCTATTGAATATATGGCGGCAGTTTTGACTGCGGATTCAGGCGATATAGATAAAATATCAGAGAGTATTGCCGAACTTAAAAGAATGAAAATTCCGGTAATGCCTCCTGATGTAAATGAAAGCTTCGGAGATTTTACTGTTATTTATGACAAAGATGAACACAAAATTCGTTTTGGACTTCATTCTATTAAAAATTTTGGAGAAAGTATCGGAGATTTTATAATAAACGAAAGAGAAATAAACGGAAAATTCAGCTCTATTTCCGACTTTATTAAACGGATACAAAATAAAAATTTAAACAAAAAATCGCTGGAAGCGCTTATAAAATCAGGCGCGCTTGATGAATTTGGAGAACGCGGGAAAATGCTATTCAATATTGAGTATCTTTTGAAATATAATAAAGAACATTTTGAAATTGCGCAAAATCAAGATTCATTATTTGCGGAATTTTCAGAAAATGGCGGATTTTCAAAACTCAATTTGAAAGAAACAGAACCCGCAAGCCAAACTGACAAATTATTTTGGGAAAAAGAACTTCTCGGTCTTTATATTTCTGGTCATCCGCTTGATAAATTTAAAGAAAAAATTAAAGATAAATATAAAACAATTAAAGAAATTAAAACAATTATGTCGTCTGGAATGATTACAGCAGCGGCTGGAATTGTGGAAGAATGTAAAACTATACTCACAAAAAAAGGAGACATTATGGCTTTCGCGCGAATCGCGGATTTTAGCGATAATATTGAAATTGTTCTCTTCCCGGAAACATTTACGAAATTCAAAACACTTGTGGAGATAGAAAAATGTATAGCGATAAAAGGTAAAATCTCCGCAAGAAACGGCGAAATTAGTATTATCGCGGAAAAGGTTAAAGAATT
>PFAA01000026.1 GCA_002778715.1 Candidatus Campbellbacteria bacterium CG10_big_fil_rev_8_21_14_0_10_35_52 | reverse complement strand
TGTTTCCATAGTCATATACGACTACGGTAACCTATTTATGAGCTATCCACTCCTTTTACGGTAACCTTTTTGATGAGCTAGAACGAAATCTTGAATTTAAATAGTAGTTAGGATATAATAAAAAAATGATTTCTGAAATTTTTACAATTGCGTTTTATGACCCGCTTTATAACGGACTTATTTTTTTAATCTCTATTGTGCCGTTTGCCGATGTCGGAACAGCTGTTATATTACTTACTATTTTTGTAAAACTAATACTGTTTCCGTTTTCGCTTAAAATGGTAAAAACACAGCTTGCCGTAAAACAATTAGAACCTGAAATAACAAACTTGAAAGAAATACATAAAAATGACAAACAGGAACAAGCGCGCAAAACAATGGCTTTATACAAAGAAAAAGGAGTAAATCCGTTTTCTAGTTTTCTCTTGATTTTAGTTCAGATTCCTGTGATTTTCGCGCTTTATTTTGTATTTTCGCGCGGAGGACTGCCTGAAATAAATACCGATATATTATATTCTTTTACCGCGATTCCAAAAAATATAAATATGAACTTTTTAGGACTTGTGGATATGTCCGCGAAAAGTATTGTGTTCGCGCTATTTGCTGGTATCACTCAATTTTTCCAGATTAAGTTTTCTCTTCCTCCTCTAAAAAAGAAGAGCGACAAACCATCTATGAAAGAAGACCTCGCGAGAAGCTTTCATATACAAATGCGATATGTGATGCCTGTTATCGTAACGGTGGCGGCTTACGCCATATCTGGAGCAATTGCTCTTTATTGGGTTACAAGCAATTTATTCGCAATAGGTCAGGAAATATTTGTAAGAAAAAAAATCAAAAATAAATACGAAAATAAAGAAATTTCAGAAAAAGTAAATTAAGTAACATTTATGAATAAAAAAAATGATGTTGTTTTAGAAAACAAAACTGATAAATACTATTATGAGCTAAAATCTATCATTAAAAATTTTTTAGATAAATTGACCGTAGAGTTTAGCGATATTGAAATATTAGAAAACAAAACGCATCCGACATTTCTGATAAAAACAAACGATTCCGGCGCGCTTATAGGCAGTGGCGGTGAAAATCTGCGCGCGCTAAATCATATAATAAAAAAAATTTTTGAGAAACGATTCTTTCAATATGAAACTAAAGATAAAATACAATTTTTACTTGATATAAACGGCTATTACGAGAATAAAATAGAAACTCTTAAAAATCAAGCGAGAATATTGGCGGAAAGAGCGCGAATGTTCAAGTCAAACATAGAA
Organism: Candidatus Campbellbacteria bacterium CG10_big_fil_rev_8_21_14_0_10_35_52; assembly: GCA_002778715.1. Classification (GTDB taxonomy): domain Bacteria; phylum Patescibacteriota; class Minisyncoccia; order Phycocordibacterales; family UBA2163; genus UBA2163. The sequence goes on along the minus strand of PFAA01000026.1, from coordinate 8,718 downwards.
ATGAATCCAATGAACGCGTATGAAAGAATGATTATACACGCGGCATTCGCGGATTATCCAGAAATAAATACCGAGTCCGAAGGTGAAGGAAAAATGAGAAGAATTGTCTTAAAATATAATAAAAATAAACAATCCACGAACGCGGTCAAAACAATTGATTTTTGACATATTAAGGTCTATATCGAGGTCCGACCTTGATATTTTTCATATTAACGATTATTCAGAGCGTCTTAATTGCCACAAAGTTGAGTCGTCCTTGTTTATAAAAAATATATAATTTTCATCAGGAGACAAAATTAATTTTATAATATCAATTTCTTTATTGACAATGTTAATAGGGTCAATGAGTATTTTTGTCGTCTGTGTCTTTATGTCAATCATCCATACACTGTCTGAAAACGATATGAGCCCCTGATACCATAGGTCAAGAGCGTCTCCATCAATAAATGTATTTGACGCTCCGCAATATATAATATTTTCGTCTATTTCGCTCCATACGCATTTTTCGGCAATCGCTTGTATAGGCAATTCTATAATTTCACCGCTTTTTATATCCGCTACGCTTAAAATAAGCCCGTCTCTTTCATTCCGCGTAAATAATACTTTGGCGCCGTCTTCACTTACAAGAGTTGTAAGTCCGGCGATTCCAGATAATATTTTTTTAAAATCTTCATTTTTACTATTTAAAAAATAAAGGTATCCAAAAACATATGATGACGGCTTTGTCGTTAAAGCGATAATGTCGCCAAATGACCATCTCGCGCTCCATTCGGAAAACTGGGAGTTAAATATTTGAACTTTCTTGCTTCCATCCGTTTCAGAAACTATTCCGATTGAACCGTCTCCGCTTTTAATAAGATAAAATAATTTATTTTTATCCTTTGATAAAGATAAATCAATTATATCTTTTGGCAAAAATGAGCCGGAAAGCGAACCTTCTGAGTCCGTCGTCGTTGATGTAATCTGCTTTTGTTTAATTTCCGCGTAAAAACTTTCCACTTCCGAGCCATTCTCATCTAAAAATCGCGCAATAAAAGCGTCTCCGCTTGGAAGCCATTGCGCGTCTTGAATACGCAAAATCGTAGTGTTAGAAATTCGCTTTTGTGTTAAAGAATCCGCGAATGTTTCAAAAATATGCCCATTCTCGCGGGCAATATATTTAATAAGTTGTCTCCCTTCTTTATTTTCAGTAACAGATACGCCAGCGACCGGAAAATCCGTTATTTGTCTTAATCTAGGAATTATTGCGTCATCATTTTTATTTTCTTCCAAATTTCTTTTATTAAGCAAATCCGCGCCTATATCGTCAAGATTCTGTCCTATAAAAAAATCTCTATTTTTACTGTCGCTTCCAAAAGGAAGAATCTCTCGAAGCGATTCGCGCACGGTTATCTCGCCTCCGCTTTGTCTTGATATGATAAATGCCAATACAAAAAGCCCTATCAGCGTTATCGCGAGAACGGCTATTATGATAATAAGTATTTTTTTGAACATAATCTATTTATTAAATAAATTAAGAGTAAGAATATCCGGATTTATCGTATAAAGCAAAATCCACGAAAACAATACGAGCAAAAGTCCCAATACAGCGTAAGTAATTCTTTCTCTGCCTTCTGTTTTGCCGCCTACGGCATCGGCGCTCATATATTGTATTCCGCCGACTGTTATCATTATAACAGCCAAAAGCCCCGCTATCGTTATGCCGTATGCAAATAGACCGTTAAAAAATTTTGATAGGTCTTTTGCCGTTTCTTTGTCTATAACGCCGGGAATCGGCGCGAGAGGGACAAAATCTGTTGTTTTACTTTCTTTGGCATTATCAGATTCCCCTATTGTTTTACTTATTACTTCTCTTAATTCTTTAAATTCTAATATTTCTTTTATTCTTTTTAATCTTTCCTGTGTTGTTTCTTTTGAATCTATATAATAAGGTAAGGGTAATTCATTATCGCCAATAAATATTCCATCTATTTCTTCTTCTAAAAGACCATATTTATCTCTCAGTAATGTCTTGGTTAGTTCTTCTGCTTCTTCTCTGTTAAAAGGATAAACTTTTTCCTGTTCGGTATCGCTTCCTGTGAATATTCTCAATTCATCATCTGTTACACCAATGGTATTGTTGCCGTTAAACATAGTATCTGTTTCTTTTTGTATCTTTTCGTCCGAGTAACCAAGATCTTTTAAATATTCTCTTAAAATAGACAATGCTATTAGTTTTTCCTCTGTTTTTGTATAAGTATCATTCTTATTACCTATAAAACTATTGACAAATCTGCTAATTTCATTAGCCGATACGCCACTCGCAGAAACTCGTTCCGTTACAGCGGAAAAACAAATTATAATCGTTACGATTAAAATAATGACATTTGTTATTTTTTTACTGAATACTTTATTCATAAATTAAAAATTGAAAGGAATATCTTCTCTTGCTCCACCGAATATCACGGAAAAACTTGACTGCGCCGATTGCAGTATTTTATTTACATTTTGTATAGAAAACGCTATTTTCGCCGCGCCTTCTCCTTTGCCCGCCTGCCTTAATACGATACTGCTCTCATCATCGGGCGAACTTGAAACTTTAGAGCCGTCAACTTTCCACGAATAATCAAAATCCGAATTTGTCCTTTCTTGGGACGAGAAAAAATAAGGGTGCGCCGTTATCATAACTTCTTTATTCAAAAGATTAAAAATATTTATTATCGCTTTCTCGTATTTTATACCGAGTATCGGGTCATTTTCATAAAATATTATTTTAGGCGAAACGGGCGAAATAAGAGCATAGCCCCTTCCCTGAAGCGCGCTGTCAGCAGATGACACATACGCGCGAATAACGGTTTGTCTGAATGTTTTAGGACCTCTTATTTTTATTGTGTCTTTTCCTCTGCCTGATTCCCTGTTTAAAATCTTGCCATCCTTTTCCCAAGTAAAAATAAGCTCGCTTATTTTTAGCTTTCTTCCGTTTGAATTTATAAATTGAGGTATGGCAATTGCCGTGATTTCAGCGTCGGATGAGGGAAGCGCTTTTCCTTTATACAAAGGAGGCGTGTAAGAATCCGCCTGCCAAAGCAAGTCAACTTCCGTAGGTCGTATTGTAACACTTTTATTAATTGCTCCGCGCTCAATACTTTGAACAATTACTTCAACAACGGAGCGGGAGCCGAGATTGCCAACATTGAATGTAACTTCTTTCACTCCGACACCGCGGTCTATCACAATGCCGTTAATTAGCCATGTTATCTGACTGGCTCTGTCCAAATCAATAGAAAAACTCTCAATACTTGCTCTTACCAATTCTTGCGGTCTCGGATTTTCAGGACTGATTTCCAAGAAAATAATATCAATATCTCCGAAATCTGAAATCTGGGCTTGAACTGAAGAAATCGCTACTGATATAGAAAATATAAATGTAAAAAATAAAATTATTAAAAAATTTTTTTTATATATATTATTCATAAATTATAATTATACAACAATATTATCCGATTTCATCCTCTTTTCTTATGCTTTTGATTGTAAACCAAATTCCAAATGACCACAGTGGCAATGAACCAATGATTGGAATAAACTCGCCAAACGCCGCGCCAAAAAATCTAAACATTTTTTGGTTAGACATTTTGCCCGTTAAAAAAGTAACACCGTTTAACGCAAACCATAAAAAAAATGTCATAGCTGCAAAAATAGTAATAAACCTGTTTACGATAAGCCCTACGCCAAAGAAAAACAAAAGAAATATTTGTATTATGTCAATCATTACGGCAACTCCAAGCATAAATATCCATTGTATATTCCCTATTTTTTGTTTTTTTGTTGCAATATTTTCCATATATACAATCAAACTTTTTAATATAGCGTCATATTTTTTGATTATAGCGTGAATCCTTGTCTCATTTGTTCAATCCTACTCGTATCTGTTTGTTCTCTGCTCTCTTCTTTGGCGAGCAGTTTCTCGCGCGCTTTCTTTATTGAAAGAATTTGCGACGGGTCGGATGTGATAATCTGGTCTTCTGTGTAAGACGCTATAACTTTAATCGCCACATGCTTTAATCCGGCAAAAAATATCCCCTCGCCGACATCAGATTCTAATAATAAATATTTTTCTTCATCGCTCAAGTTAAAGGTCTTTTGGACGACATCAATCGCAGTCGGGGACTGTTTGAGCAATATCTGAATTGACGAGTTTGTTATAAGAGGCAAACCGTATGACGATTTCAAAAAGTCGCTTACATCCTGCGTAATTGTCGCGAGTCCTAAATAATATTTCCTGCCTCTTTTTGCCATACTAAACAAAAAAGACGCAGTATCTTCGGATTTCATCATCCACCACGCTTCATCAATCACTAAAAGCCGTTTTTTCAAATTTTTTCTGATGGCATTCCATATATAATGCGTTATGATATACATCGCCACCGGTTTTAAATCATCCTCCATATCGCGAACCGAAAAAACAACGAATTTTTTATTTATATCAACATTTGTTGAACGATTTAAAAATCCTGCCCAAGTCCCTTTTGTATATTTTGATAGCCGTTGAACAAGCGACTCGCTTCCTTCCATACCGGCAAGCACCAATTCAAAGTCGGTCAAGAGAGGGGGATTTACATTTGCAAAGTTGGAGTTTGGCGTAATGTCTTTAAGAGCGTATGTCTCCGTAATCGCTCTGTCTATAATAGCGTCTTCCTCCGGAGTAAGCCCGCCTAACATAATCCTGAATAAACCCACTAAATGCACTATATTTGAACGCAATATATCGGACGACGCTTCGTCCTCGCGCGCCACAGGCAAATCAAACGGATTTATGTGGTGCTCCGAGTTAAGAGAGATATTAAAATATCTTCCTCCTGTCGCTTCAGCCATATATTCATATTCCCGTTCAGGGTCAATAACAATAACTTCTGTGTCAAACATCAAAGTTCTTAAAATTTCAAGTTTCATAGCATATGATTTTCCTGAACCGGCGACAGCGAAAACCACGGAGTTATAATTTTCAAGCGTAAATCTGTCAAATAAAACAAGAGAGGAATTATGCCTGTTTACTCCGTATAAAATTCCTTTATCTGCCGTAAGGTCAAAAGAAATAAACGGAAACAAACTTGAAAGCGGTTCAGAGTTTAATTTTGAATGCACATTCAAAACATCGGTCGCAACAGGAAGCATACTCTTAAAACCCTGCTCCTGCTGAAACAACGCCGGCTTTACATAAACAAGTTTGGACTCAAGGATTGATTTTATTTCCGTTTCAGTTTTATCAAGCTCTTCTTTTGTATCGCCATAAATTGATATATAAAGACCGACATCAAAGAGCCGCTCTTGAGCTTGCTGAAGCTTGTCGCGCAAATCTTCCAAATCCTGATACGCCGTGTCTAATATAGGGTCGCGCACAAGACCTTTTTCTTCTCTCGTATGTATTTGGCTTTCAACTTCCGCCACCTTTTTTTGAAATTTTCGCAATATCGTCGCCGTATTTATAGGATGAATAAAAATAGAAACATCAAACATTTTGTCTAAATTTATAATCGGCGAAAACCAGCTCTCTGATAAAAATCTTGGATACGATATAACAAAAAATGTCCGCATTATTTTGTCTCCCAAATTAAGCTCTCTTGGCGTTATCTTAAGCGCTGACGGCGCTATAATATCGCTAAGCTCTAAAACGCCGGCTTCGTATATTTCCTGCGGCAAGATAGGAGACAGAGTTTCCGTAGTTTTCTTTTCTTTCTTTTTAAAAAAATCAAATAAAGACATATTTTAATTATTAAGTGAAATCGGTTTCTCCAGCTCGCCCGGATTAAACATTTTATAAAGTAGCTCTATCGCCTCTTCCGTGCCAAGCCGAGCAACCCTTATGCCTGTTCTTAAAAGTCCTTGCTCAAGCACCGACATTCTTTGCTCAAGCTGGGTTCTATTTTCTTCAAAATTTTTGCTTCTCTCGTTTAATTTGACGCTTTTCCCTCTTCTTGCGATAACGCTTAAAACTCCGTCTCCTCCCGAAAAGACCGATGGTGAATAAGACGCTATAACAAAAAAACTTTTTGACATTATATTCGCGTTCTCTGTAAAATTTTTCACAAATTCTATGTATTCCCGTATTTGAATACGCATAAGTTCCGTTACTTGCGCTTTATGCCTCTCCTCTAAAAGCGCGACATACGGCCGAATATCAAGCTCTCTTGACTGAATAAATATCTGCACTGAAAAATCCAAAGAATTCAAAAAATTTTGAAATTGAAACAATGTCGCCATTTGCTCATCTCCCGATTTAAGCGCGAAATTAAGCGACGATGTCATAAGTATAGACCGAAGAGAACCGTCTTTTAAGACAATGACACCGTCTCGGATTTCTTTTATTTCTACAAATTCTTGAGTTGCTTTTGATTTTACCATAAATAAATTAGTTAATTTCTTTGTTTTTCGTCTGAATAAATACTCTCTTTAATATCCAAACTCCACGCTATGTCCTTAAGCTTGCTTTCTGAAAGTTTTGGAACGCGTATAAGTGTTTTTTCTATTTTCTTATCATCTTCTTGCCGTCCTTTCATCTTGCTTATATTTTTATGTTTCCATATATAAAGACGACTGCTCAAAGCGTATCTAAAAGCCGCTTCCAAAATACTTACAAACGGTCTTTTGTTGACTTTATAAAAAGCGAGAGCAATGGCAAGCATTATTATCGGAGTGGCTGCAATAATAGCGATAAAAATCGGCAGTATTCTCCATAACATAAATACCACTCCTCCGGCTCCGGCAAGATAAATAAACTGCTTCAGAGTCAGCGGTCCGAATATCTTATCTTCCACTTCTATAAATTGCGGGACTTGAAATTTCATAAAATGTTTTAGTAAAACAATTAATTTTTAATCTATATGCTCGCGATACGGGTCTATATGAATCGGCTTCTTTTCACTTAAAAGCTCATTTCCCAAGTGAGACGGCTCGGCTGATTTTTCTGTCGGAAGATTTGGCGGCGGAGGCGGAGATGGCTTTGCTATTTGCTGTTTTGCAATCTGTTTTTTTATTTCCTCCGATTCCTCGGCTCTTTTGTCTTCTTCAATATTTTTTTCTACGCCCGAAAACTCCGCTTCAGTATGATAATTTGACATTTCTCCAATTTCCGAATCTGTATCCTCTTCCTGACTGATTTTTTTGAGCGACTCTCTTATATTCATAAAAATCTCTTTGTCTATGTCAAAAGCAATCGCTTGCGCGCGCGAATCGGAAATTTGCAATCCTCTCTTTAAATTCATTCTATAATCATAAGCCGATTCAAGCCCCAACATTACAAGAACAGTTTCGTTTTCAAGTTCTCCGCCTTGGTCAATATGCAAGTGATGTTTCTCTGAAATTCTCTTAATTTTATCACGCAAATCAACAGAAGCAATCGCTTTCCTGACATCTTCAGGAAGTTTTTTAAGCTGTTCTTTTATTATTTCTTGTGTTTCGTCCATATTATTTTACGCAGTAGCGTTTGATTTGTCTTCTGGTTTATTCTTATCGGTCTTATCTTCATTTTCTTTTATTGCTTTTGTAATATAATCAAGAACTTGTTTCTCCTTAAATCCTTTTATATTTTTCTTTATTTTGAGGGAAGCGATTTTGTGCTTTCTTGAAACTTTTATAAATGCCGTATCTATGGTCTTTTCTTCTTCTAATGTTTTAGCATACTGTTGTTGTCTTTCAACACCCGGCTTATAAGCTTCCAGCTTCTTTTGCGCTTTTTCTAATATACCTTTTTTTGTTTCCTTATCTTGTGTCTTTTGTTCTAATTCCGTCTCTAATTTTTCTTGTTCTCTCTTTGCTTCTTTAAGCGCGTCTTCATATTCTTTTTTATACTTATCCTTGAACTCATCTAATTTAGCATTATCCATTTTTTCTTTAGCGTCTTTTATTTTTTTATTATTTTGCTTTATCATTTCATCAAGATCTTCTTTTTTATTTTTCTCCGTCACTTCCGCGTCATCATATTCTTCTTGTTTACCTCTCTTGCCATTCTGACCTTTTATATCCAAAACCAATCCTCTTTTTTTTATCTGTTCATCATAACTTTCCTTGCCCAAAGATTCAGCAAATTTCTCGCGCTTTTTAACTTGATTTTCCAATTTCGCTTCATATCCTCCTTTGCCTGCCACTTTGCCTAAACCACCAGGAATTGCTCCGCCTACACCTGTGGCGCGAGCGTCAAAACTTGAACCTGCGACTCCGCGGAGTCCGCGTAATTGCATCCTCCCAACCATTCCTCCTATACCGCTTCTTGCCGCGCGTTCTTTAACTTTTTCAGAATCCGCCCACTTGCTTGCGCCCCTTCCTACTGTATTTCTCAAAATTCTGCCTCCCATACCAAATGTAGCGCCGCCAGCCACTCCTTGCCCCCATTTGCGGGCGGATTGCGCAAAGCCCATAACGGCACCCGAACCATAAGCGCCAATCTGCTTTGAGAGAATGATTGTTAAAATTATAAATGTTATAATAACACCGAAATTTATTATTATATAAATAACTGATGTTTGTGTTTTTGTAAAACCAATGGCTTTTTGGAAACCTTCGCTATTTATCATAATTACAACTATATATGTAAGCAGAAAATACGCGGGAGCGAAAAATGAATTACTTATTAAACTTGTCCACCACATTTTTGAATATGTTTGCGCCTTGGGCAGTATCATACCCGCAAGAGCAATCGGAGAAAGTATCATTAAGAAAATCAATACTGCGTATCTTATAATC
>PFAA01000003.1:10947-11657 GCA_002778715.1 Candidatus Campbellbacteria bacterium CG10_big_fil_rev_8_21_14_0_10_35_52 | reverse complement strand
TTCAATTCTCCACGCGAGCAAAGCAGTTTGCTCGCTCTATCTCGCATAAAATAGTCGCTTTGCTCCTTTTTATGCGAGATAGGAGAATTGAACTCCTGTCTGATGCTTGGGAAGCATCCGTTCTGCCACTAAACTAATCTCGCATTCTATTTCTAACAGGTTCTAAAATCGGCTGTTTTGCCGCTAAACTATACAGATATTATTAAAACAAATCTTTCAATCTCTGCCAAAAACTTTTTTTCGTATTATTGTTTTTCATATTTTTATCTTCAGGATTATCTATAATTAGAATAACACTTTCGCCTTCTTTGCCAACTTCAAACTTGCTTCTTATTTCCTCTTCAATACCTTTCTCCGAGCTTAGTCGTTCAATTTCATCATTCAAATCTTTTTCTCTTTTTTCAAGTTCATATAATATATTTTTTTGCTCTATTCTTTTCAATCTTGTGTCCCTTTCTTTTTTATACATATCAAATACGCTAAAAGAAAGCTTAATAACAATAAGCGCCAATATTATCAAAGACAGCTTTGAGTAAAGCAATCTCTTGAATTTTCTTTTTTCATAAAAATCCATAATAAATTCGTTGTAAAATATAAATTAAAATTAAAAATTAGTTTAATAATTCAAATAAATTATATAAAGTGTTGTAATTGTTTGCAATTTATTATTTTATAGAATATTATAAATAACAGTATCTTATGTCATAAAT
>PFAA01000003.1:0-10937 GCA_002778715.1 Candidatus Campbellbacteria bacterium CG10_big_fil_rev_8_21_14_0_10_35_52 | reverse complement strand
CGCAAAAATTTATGGTCTATTGAGCAAAAACATTTAAAAAATAAGGAGATTTTGCGATCGAGGACCTAAATTTTTGCGTTTCGTAATTCATAGATTATATAATTTATATACTATGTTATTCCATAAAAAAACTCAAAAAGTTGTGAAATATCTATCAATAGTGCTTGGTATCTTAATCATAATCAGTATGATAATGCTTTACGCGCCTATACTAAACACTGTGGCATACTAATATTTATCCTTTCATCATCTTAAAGAAAATTTCCTGCGGGATATTTACTTTTCCTCTTTCTTTCATCTTTTTCTTGCCTTTCTTCTGTTTTTCGCGAAGTTTCATTTTTCTGGTTATATCGCCGCCGTAAAGATACCCCGTAACATCTTTTTTAAGCGCGGAAAGTGTTTTGGAAGAAATTATTCGTCCTAATGCTTTTGCCTGAATCTTAGCGGTAAACATTTGTCTTGGAAGTATTTTATACAACTTTTCCACAGATATTCGCGCTTCTTCTTCAATTCGTTTTTTAGATACAATTTTTGTAAACGCCGGCACTATCTCTTCCGCCACAAGTATATCAAGCCGCGCCACGACAGCGTCTCTTATATCTCCTATCTTATAAGATATTGAAGCGTATCCGGCGGAAATACTTTTTAATTTATCAAAAAAACCGCGCATCAATTCTCTCAAAGGAAGTTGCGAATGCATTTTTATCCTATTTTCGCCAAATATTTCAGAATCTCCCACTTCCGCTTCATGTTCAAACAGAAGCTGAAGTATTGAATTCATATAATTATTTGGCGTAATAATTTCAATGTTAACCCACGGTTCTTTGATTTGTTCTATATCTCCAAAATCAGGGAAAAGAGACGGCGAATATATTCTCTTAATTTTTCCTCCTTTTAATTTTATATCGTATGAAATGCTCGGCGTTGTAACTATTATATCCACGGCAAATTCTCTGTGTAATCGTTCCGTAAAAATTTCCATATGAAGCGTGCCTAAAAAACCAATTCTAAATCCTCTTCCCAAAAGTCCCGATGATTCTTCCTCGTATGAAAATGATGAATCAGAAAGCTGGAGGCGAGAAAGCGCGCGAGAGAGGTCCGCAAAATCATCTTGGCTCTCGGGATACACTGATGCCCACACGACAGGGCTTGGCTTCATATATCCACTCAACGCTTTTACATTACTGTCCGCAAATCGCACTGTGTCGCCGACCGACGCTATACCAGGCTTTTTTATCCCGGTAATAATATAACCTATCTCTCCGGCTTGAAGCGATTGTTTAGGCACCGCTTCGGGCGAAAATATACCTGTCTCAAGAGATGTAAATTTTTCTTTAGCTGCGGAAAATATAAGTTGAGCATTTTTAGACACTTTTCCGTCAAAAACGCGCGTAAAAACAATGATTCCTTTATGATTTGAGTATTGAAAATCAAAAACAAGGCCTCTGAATTCTTTATCAGATAACAATTCTCTTTTTGGCGACGGAACTTGTTTTATCACTTCTTTTAATAATCCTTCCACTCCTTCGCCCGTTTTCCCGGAAACTTTAAACACTTCTTCCTTGGAGCATTTCAATATTTCCATAACCTCATCTCTTGTTTCATCCACTCTCGCCAAAGGAGAGTCAATCTTGTTCAAAACAGGAATAATTTTTAATCCTAAATCGCGCGCCATAGAAAGAGTTGTAAGTGTTTGAGCTTGCGCGCCTTGTGTTGCGTCCACAAGCAAAATCGCGCCCTCAACCGCTTTGAGCGCGCGCGAAACTTCATAAGAAAAATCTATATGACCTGGCGTGTCTATAAGGTTCAAAATATATTTTTTGTCATTTCCAGCTATTTTATATTCCATTCGCACCGGTTGCATTTTTATAGTAATTCCTCGTTCGCGCTCAAGTTCCATTTGGTCAAGTACCTGCTCTTTCATTTTTCGTTTTTCTACCGTGCCTGTTATTTCAAGCATTCTGTCGGCAAGTGTGGATTTCCCATGGTCAATATGAGCTATAATGCTAAAATTCCGTATATTTTCCATATATCTTCCATATTATCATAAAAACACCGCTAAAACTTTAAATTCGTGAATTACGAAACTCGTCGTAGGCATAATTTTTGAAAGACATTGCGCAGGCGAACACGCCGAGCATAACAAAAAATCAGCGGATTTTTATGTGTGTCTTGCAAAAATTTATGCCAAGAAAGAGTTTCGTAATTCAAAGTAAATGATTATTGATTATTTTAATTTCAGAGTCATTCTTGTTCCGGCGCGATAACATCAGCTTTCCAGAATTTAGAATGAAGAGATTTCCATACTTCAACGACCTCTTTATTTCCGAGAATTATAAGCATAAAAACACCGACCGCAATACCTACAATTCCGGCAAATAATCCCTGCGAAAAAATACCCCAAAATGTATTTATATTAAATAATCCTTTAAATATAGTCAAAAATCCATAAGCGACAAAACCCATTATTATTGAAGATGAAATACTCTGAAAAAAAGTCCTTGAAAGAGTTTGCGAAAATGAATTAAAATCTCTTTGGAGAGCAAGCCATAAAGCAATCGCATTTAAAAACATAGCAATAGAATATCCCAAAGGAAGCATTAAAACAGATGTGCCTTCTATGTTTTCAACCCTTAATAAAACCTCAATAAAGTATCGGAATGTATCATTTGCTGCGAAAAGCTTAATTAAGATAAAAGAAAAAATAACAGCCAATATCGCCGCAATTACATTAAAAATTAACGGTTTTTTTGTATTGCCTGTTGCATAATATCCGCGCGCGAAAAGAAGCACAAGCCCCTGCGCGGCAAGTGAAACGACAAAAAGCGCGAGCGAGGCGGCTGTTAAACGGGTGTCAGACCAATCAAATTCTCCAGACCCTAAAATAACTCTCACAATTTGAGCTCGTAAAACTATAAAAAGTATTACGGTTGGAAATGACCAAAAAATTATATGTTTTGCCGCCGCAAGCATTTGCTCTAAAAAATATTCTTTTTCTCCATTTGAAAATAATCTAACAAGTGTTGGGAAAGCGGCGACAGAATATGAAACACCGATTATAGTAAGCGGAACCGATTGAAGGTTAAATGAAAAACTAAAAACTGCTATTGAACCGTTCGTCATAACAGATGCCAATGAAATCAATAATAAAAGAGAAATCTGGTGCGCGGAGAGAGCGAGCGTTCTTGGAAGCGATAGAAAAATAACTTTTTTTATATCATTTAACTTTCTGACTATCATTTTAATCGCTATCTTTGGAAAAAATCCTCCTTTTATTATAAATGGCAATTGTATACTGAGATGAAAGATGGCGCCAAATACTACGCCTATTCCTAAACCTATAAAACCAAAAATTGGATATAAAAAAATTATTCCGGCGATAATTCCCAGATTATAAAGAATCGGACTTAAAGCGTATAATATAAATTTGCGATGAACTTGCGTAATACTTGCGAATAAATTTGAAATTCCTAAAAATATCGGTTGAAGCAATAATATTCTGGTAAATAAAATCAAATCATTAAGATAAGCAGAATCAATAAAGCCCGGAAAAAATATTTTTACAAACTGAGGCGTTAACACAAAAGCTATAGCGCTTACAAAAACTATTAACAAAAAAAATGCCGAAAAAATCACGCTTATAAAATCTCTTTCCGCGCTTTTAGAAACAGATGATTTTTCCGTAAGAAATGGTATAAGAATGTATATAGACACAATTGACGCCGTTGAAACAAATATTATGTCAGGTATCTTAAAAGCCGTATAATAAGTATCAAGAATAGCTCCCGCTCCAAAAAAATACGCGAGCAATCTGTCGCGCGCGAGAGCAAGAACTTGAGATAAAAGCGCGAATATCCCCAATAAATACGCCGCCTCATGAAGTCCGTTTATCTCTCTGTGTATAAAGTTAAATATTCTTCTGACCATATTAATTTATACGATATAGTATAAAGGTTCTTAATTATTTTTTCCACAATAATAAAACACCGACTTGTTTACCGACCAAATAAACGCGCCTTGTGTTTTACGAAATTTCGCGTCTTATATTTTATGATTTTATTTATTCTCCTTCAATAGGCAGGGTATCTCTCTCTATTAGACCGTCATTGGTCTCTCTTTTGCCAAAAGGGTCTTTGCCTTCTGTTAATTTCTGAATAATGGTCTTAACTTCTTGATTGTCTGGATTTAGGTCAGAAACAATTTTAAACTGTTCCGTAGCGTCTTTTACTTTTCCTGTCTTAAAATAATTCAAGCCAAGAAAATATCTTGCGTTTGAATAATTATTATTAAGAGCTATGGCTTTTTCAAGAACAAATATCGCTTTCTCGTTATCTCCGACATTAGAATGCAAAAGTCCCAACTGGAATAAAAATACTGGATTATTCGGTTCTAAAAACGCTACGGCTTCAGCTGATTTTATCGCGGCTTGAATATCCCCCGACTGCACTTGAATCTGCGATAATAAGAATATTGCTTCCGTGTAATCATTTTTCTCATTAAGAGCCAATGAAATAAATCTTTTCGCTTCATCCGTATTTGCGTCAGGTCGCGACAGCTCAAGACGCGCGAGAGCGAGATAAAGCAATGGACTGCTTGGGTTAAGAGTTATCGCTTTCTCGTATGTCTGCTTGGCATTTTCATACGCGCCCTCTACGCCAAAAGGAACCATAGACCCGTATACTATTCCGAGCATTGACCAATTCTGATAATTTTTATTATCAACTTTTATGGCTTTTTGAACATTGCTTATGGCGCTTCCGAGTAATGCTTGGAACTCTGTTTGTCTTTTGTCTATGTCTTTGTCTTCTTGAGATAAAAGAATGTTTATTCGCGCCAAATCAAGTTCGGACGCGAAACGATAATATTTATCACTACTGCCGAATTTTATGGCGCTATTGATTTTTGATTGAGCTTTTTCAAGATTCCCGTCAATATTCGCCGCGATTAACGCCCTTTGAAATGATAGTGATGAAATATATTGTCCGCCTATAATATAGAGAGAAACAGCGCTTATAATAAGCAAAACCGAAAGTATAAGCGTTGAAATAAATCCTATTCGCTGATTTGAAACAAATGAGATTTCTTTTTCTATTGGCGCTGTCGGCATATAACGCAGAGACGCTATATACATACCTGTCAAAAGAAAAGCAAAAGTTATAATTACAGCATTTGGCGTATAGATTACTGTAAATATCCATAAATACAAACTGCTTAAAAACAACGACAAAGAAAGATAATACGAAGATATGTTTTCAATAGAATGAACGACTAACATTCTAAAACCACTATATAAAAAAATTATAAAGAAAGCGACCCATGCGATGCCTCCTAAAAGTCCCGCTGTGATAAACGATGTCGGAACCGCGCCTATTCCAGAATTAAAATCAGTATTCCAAAATAGCGTATTGTTTATTGATTGCGGTTTAAAAAGAGTCCATTGATTAACAAATGTGTTAGGACCTGAACCAAATAAAATATTTTCATCGTATGTGCGTTTTGCTATATCAATCGTGCTTTGCCATGACGGACGCGCTTCAATTTGTGAGATTTTAAATATAGAAGAAACATATCCGCCAATTAAAGCTCCTTGCGCTATAAACACGGCTGAAATTATCAATGCAATGAGCGACGCAATTAGCGTTTTGTTTGAATGCGACTGAACCGTGATTGTTTGATTATCAAGAAGCATATTGTTTCCCGCGGACTTAACCTTATTTCTTGATAAATTATATATAAATAATCCAAGCGTGAATATTCCTAAAACAATCCATACTGAGAAAAAATTAATCACAGATAAAAAAAACAGAGATATTACAAAGATAATATACATAATTATCTTATACAGCTTATTAAGAGAAAGTCCCTCCATCGTTATTAGCGATAACATTAAAATAAGACCAAAAAATATACCGAGGTCGTTCCATTTTCCAATAAGATTTGCTGTCGGATTTGTAAATATGCCAAATGACAAAAAATCGGCGCCAAATATCAAGCGAAGTCCTTGAAACAAAACAAGAAATAGAAAAGAAAATCCAAAAGTTATATATATGCGAAAAATTGACTCCTTTGTTCTAAAAAGAAGAGGAACTATAGAAAGTATTAGAGCCATTACCGCAAAAAATCCGAATGTATCAATCTCAAAACCTTGTCCAAGTAACGACTTTCCTATATTCCCTGAAAAAAGCGCGGATATAAAATACGCAAGAGGTATTGCCCACGCTGTCAGTATGACAAGATTTCTTGGAAGCGTTAACACGCCTCTTTTTAATTTAGAAATCAAAAATAAAAAGAACGCGGCGAGTATGCTTATAAAAATCAAAAGTGATTTTGTAAACAAAAATGGCGCTGAAATAGACGGGATAAAAAAAATTGGAAGAAGAAACACGACTCCTACAATTATGTAAAGTGATAAATTTTCTAAAAAAGGCGTTTCGTCTTTGTTTTCCGTGTTTAATGTTGCGTATTCCATAAAATAATTATTTAAAATAAATACTAATAATTTGATTTAGCATATTATATCATATCTATAAAATAAAATGCAAAATTTTCTAACAGAAAAACTCGCGCCTTGCGGCGCGAGTTTTTCATATACTCATTCTTGTATCTATAAGCCGAATTCTGTTAATCATATTTAACTTAAAAACTCGCTTAGGAACTCAATTCCTAATTTGATTTCTTTCTTATAAAATATGATATGGCAATTATTTATCTAAGGCCATCAATTGCTATCAGGCTCAAGCGGCACTTCATCAATGCTGTGAAGCGTTGATGACACGGCCTTGCATTCAGGTAAGGATTTTGCCGTTTCACTTTTTATGTCGCCATAAAAACTCGCCAGTAAACTGGCGCTTCAGAACTTTCGCGCTGAAGCGTCTCTGTTCGCACCTCTTTGCCGCGCGATAATACGAGCGACAAGACGGGCGTTACCCGCTACCCTGCTCCAACCTCATCTCTTGCGAAATGTGGCGGGAATGTTCGGACTTTCCTCTCTGTAAAATACATTTTATAGAGCAATTGCCCGATACAAGAACTTTATATATTATAACATAAACAGCTAAAATCGCAATAAATAGTATTTTTTATTATTTTATAAATCTATATTTTTCATTTTATTTTATGTTTTTCTTCTTTTAGATTTCGCAAACACCGGCAACGCATGCGAGTTCTTTTGAGCCATTTGTCGCATCTCCTTTTTCGTAAGTGATAAGTTTTGAGAAATCCACATCTTTTACTCTTGCGACAAGTTCTTCATACTTTTCTTTACTTATCTCTTCATACGGCGCAAGTTTATAAATATGGTCGGCGCGAGGAAGAAATGAAAGCCCTCCGACATAATCCCAGTTCTCATACAGAAAATTTACGACATTTATCCACTCGTCTTCTCCTATATAAATAGTTACCGATGGATTATGTTCAGTAAAATTTATCTTCAGTTTTTTCCACTCATCAAGCATTTCTTTTGCTCCTATATCATTTCTTACAATAGCGTCTTTTGGAGATTTAACTGGAAAATCCAAAACAAAAGTAGTCGCATTCTCTTCTCTTTGTCCGACTTCGGGATTATATGGCACACCTTGGTCTTTAAGCATCTGAAATACTGGGTCGGTCGCGGATACTCTCACTCTTCTTATATAATACTTCGCGTATCTTGGATGCATACCGGATGCTGTATCTAAAAGTTGCGAGGAATTACCATGCGGTTTGACGCAAGTAATGCAAGTAGATTGTTTAATTTTAAATCTTTCCGCGTATTTCTTATTTATTTTTATTCCAACATCTTTCAGGTCTCTCAAAACATTTGTGTCCCTTACTATTTTATTGTCATAATATCCTGTCAAAGACACGCCGAGAAGTCGTTCCGCTTCGCAATTTTTTTTCCATTCTTTTGATAGATAATTAAAATTAGTCAAAGTTGATTGATATGTACCTAAAAGAGTCGCTATTTCCATTTTCTTTTCAAGTTTTTCTTTAGTATCGTCCGCACGAATCACTATACTTGTAAGATTACAAAATTGCCTTGACTGTAAATAAATTTCACCACATGGATTAACACGAATAAGTGCTTTACTCAAATCATCGCCGTATATTTTCTTTAAATATTTTAATCTCCTTTTTGGAAGCTGTTTTTCAAATCCAGCGGCGTTAAAAATTCCTCTTTCTCCGGTCTTGCTTTTAACAAGAGCCGTCCATTCTTCTAAAAATTGCTCCGCTGTCGGCTTTTCCGTATAAACCGCCGAATTATTTGCCATCATTCTTTGCGGTTCTGTCATATAAAATTGTCCTTTCTTTGAGTCGCGAATTTCCTGGTCGTCCAAATCGGACAATGAAATAAGCGCGCTCCTTCTTACTCCTCCCGCAACGACAATTTCGCCAATTTTACACACAATATCATGCACATCAATATTTCTAAGCCGTTTTCCCTGACGCGCAAGTATCTTTTCCTTCGCAAATTCCATAAGTCCAATCAATGGCTCCGGTCCTGATGAACGACCACCCATTATCTTTAACTTTGCTCCCGCTGGACGCACTTTTGAATAATCAAAATCTATATTTTTTCCGGAAAACCATGTTTCAAGCGCTAAAATAAATGCATCCGCCCATCCTTCTTTAGTGTCGCTAACAATATGAGTTTTGAGTTTCACCCCTCTCTGTCTTTTAATTTGTGGCAACTGTTGAACATTTTCTGACTCCGCGGAAAAACCAAGCCCTGTGCCACACATTAATATATACATTATCTCTCCAAAATCCCGCAACCTTGTTGGCGCGATATAAGAACAATTATACGCGCACACATTTGAATAATCCGCTGCTGGACCGGCAGACCATAAAAGACGCATTGACGGACAAACATCTTGATTTAAGATTGCTTCTCTCACTTCCGCGTATTCTTTTTCTGTAAGTTTGTCTTTCATATTTTCTCTCATAAAATTCATATATCTGTTAACTGTCTCAACCCATGTCTCGCGTCTATTTTCCGTGTCATTCCATTTTGAATATGCTGTATAATAAACAAATTCTGACAAAATATTATTTCTCAAATATTTTCTGCTTTCAAGCACGAGCTCTTTTACTTTTTCTGGAACAGAAATTCCCCTCTCTCTTGCTTTGGAGCGTCTTTCTCTGTAAAGAATATACGCTTTTGCGGTAGCTATATAGTCATTTAAAATAAGTTCTTTTTCCACAGTATCTTGTAAACCTTCAACTGTCGGCAGAAAATTTTTATATTTTTTGGCAATACGCGCCACATCGCCGGCTACTCTATGCGCTAAAAGCTCCGCTTCTTTTAGAGACTCTTCACCGCTCGCTATCATTGCTTTGTGAATTGCTTTTACAATTCTTTCAAAATCAAAAGAAACTATCGCGCCGTCTCTTTTTTGTATTTTAGGAATAAACTGATGATAATTTTTCTCGCCTCTTGATAATTTTTTTGAAGCTCCTCCAATAAAATTGTCGTCTATTATTTCTTCAATTTTTTTATGCTTTAAAGCGGCTTTTAAAATATCTGACATATCGTATGAATAAATTAAATTAGTAAAATTACTATATAATTATACATAAAAATTTCAAAAAAACTGTGGATAAATTAAAAAATTACATACTAAAAAATAAAAAAAAGTATATGTAAATACACGCCTGAAAATCGCTATGATTAGACAAGCTAAATTATTAAAAAATTTGTAAAATCACTTTGTCGCCAATTTTAATATTATTAAGTTCAGAAAAACTAGCATTAACTTCTATAGCGTAGAGCGCTTTTTGAGCGGGGCGAAATATTTCAGGATAAGATTTTTGCGACACTTGGGTTTTTATATCAACGATTTTAAGTTTTTCATCAATCCATATAATATCAATTGGAAAATTCATATCTTTCATCCACATTCCGTAAAAATCGGGCTTATCAAAAATAAAAAGCATACCTTGTCCCGCCTCAAGAGTTATCCTTCCTGAAAGTCCTGTGTTTATTTCTTTGGCTGAAATAGCGACATTAACCCACATCGGAATATCATTTATATAAATACCGCGAATAGGCATCTCTTCTGTTTTAGGATATTCAAATCTTAAATTTTCTCTTTCCAAAAAAACTATGGAGAATGTTCCGATAATAATAATGATAAGTATAAGTTCTATTATCTTCTTTTTACTTAATTGATTCTTCATAATGTATCGTGAATTACGAAACTCGCCGTAGGCATAATTTTTGAAAGACATTGCGCAATACTAATACGCAAGCATAACAAAAAATCAGCAGATTTTTATGATGTCTTGCAAAAATTTATGCCAAGAAAGAGTTTCGTAATTCAAAGTAATTTATATTATTGCTTATAAAATTTATTTTTTCACGACTATTTTTTTATTTGAATAATCAATTGATTTTGGTTTTAAATATTTTTTTACAGCTTCATATGTTTTCGCGCCGTCTTCTTTGCCGCGACAACTATATATGCTGAAATAAAACGAATTGTATTCCGGATAAGTATGCGCCGCTATATGCGACTCCGAAAGAAGTATGGCTAAAGTATAACCATGCGGTTTAAATTTATGCGACATAATATCTAATATTGTAAATTTTTCTTTATTCAACGCGCCAATTATTTTCCGCTCAAGAGCTTTTGTATTATAAAGAAGTTTTTCGTCAATGCCGTGCATAACGCAAGAAATTTCATTTCCAACTTCTGGTGGTTGATATGACATATATAATATTATATTTTATAAATATAATATTCGCAAAATAAAATACTGTATATAAAAATATAGTCGCTCAATGCTCCGCATCGCTCTTCTTATTTTTATGACTCCACGGGGAATCGAACCCCGATTACCGCCTTGAAAAGGCGATGTCCTAACCGTTAGACGATGGAGCCAAGTTATAGAATTATATCTCAATTTAGAATTAAAAGTCCATTTAAAAAGGACATCGCCTTGAAAAGGCTTATCCT
>PFAA01000031.1:26955-36715 GCA_002778715.1 Candidatus Campbellbacteria bacterium CG10_big_fil_rev_8_21_14_0_10_35_52 | reverse complement strand
CAAAGAAGTTAACGCTCGCGAGCAGATTGGAAAACTTGCGAAAAATCTTGAACAAGCGAATATACATCTGAAAGAATTAGATAAACTTAAGTCTGAATTTGTATCGTTTGCTACACATCAGATACGCGCTCCACTTACAGCCATAAAGGGGTATATATCTCTCATACAAGAGGGTTCATACGGCGATGTGTCAGAAAAAGTAAGGGGAGCGCTTGATAAAATCTATCAGTCAAGCAACGGACTTGCGCTTGTAGTTGGAGATTATTTAAACATATCGCGAATTGAAATAGGAACTATGAAATATAATTTTCTAAAATCAGATTTTGAAAAATTAGTTAGCGAGATATTAGAGGAATTAAAACCAACTGTTAAAAAAACAGGACTTAAATTTATTGTAAATATTGACGATTCAAAAAAATATAAAGCGAATATTGATATAAGCAAGATGAAACAGGTAATAATAAATCTAATAGATAATGCCGTCAAATATACTAAAAAGGGTTCCGTAACGATTTCACTTTCTAAAGATGAAAAGAGAAATAAATTGCTTTTACAGATTTCTGATACTGGCATAGGAATATCAAAAGAAAGTATGCAAAAACTTTTCAGTAAATTCGTCCGCGCCAAAAATGCGAGCGACACAAACACTCAAGGCACAGGGCTTGGACTCTATCTCGCTAAACAAATGATGCTGGCGCATAAAGGCGGAAAACTTTGGGCGGAATCGGAAGGAGAAGGTAAGGGTTCAACTTTTTTTGTGGAATTAAACTCTATATAAAATATAAGTTCCCATAAAATTTTTTCATCCAAGGATATGTGCGACATCCGACGTCGCACATCCTCGTCCAAAGACAGTCTTTGGATAGGAAAATTTATTTTATTTTTTAATTGTTTTTAAGAGCTTTTAAAATTAGCTGTTTTTTGGTATTATTTTGTAATGAGAGATAAAAAGAAAATATTACTCTCCGGAGTTAAGCCCACAGGAGTACCGCATATAGGCAACTACTTTGGTATGATGAAGCAAGTTATAAACTTACAAAACGATTATGAAGAATCGTTAATCTTTGTTGCGGATTATCACGCGCTTAATACCATTCAGAATAAAGAAGAAATGAAAAAAAATATTTTTGAAGTAGCGCTTGACTACCTTTCTATTGGTCTTGACCCTAAAAAAGTGACTATATTTAAACAGTCAGATGTTCCTCAACATACTGAACTTGCTCTGATTTTTAATACTATTACTACAATGCCGTATCTTATGCGGGCGCACGCTTTCAAGGACGCGCAAGCAAAAAATAAAGAAATTAGCATCGGAACTTTTGATTATCCTATGCTTATGGCGGCGGATATTTTAATGTATGATACGGATATTGTGCCAGTTGGTGCTGACCAAAAACAACATATAGAGATTGCCCGCGACACGGCGGAAAAATTTAATAGAATTTTTGGAGAAGAATTCAAACTTCCCAAACCGTTGATTTTAGAAGATGTGGCGACCGTGCCGGGAATTGACGGACAAAAAATGAGTAAAAGTTACAACAATACCATTCCGCTTTTTGCGGAGGATGATGAAATTGATAAACTTGTAATGTCAATTGTAACCAATTCAAAAGGCGTAAAAGAAGCAAAGAACGCAGAAACTGATACTGTGTTCGCTCTTCATAAATTATTCAGCGACAAAGAACTTGTTGATATTAAAAAAAGATATGAAGAAGGCAATATCGGATATAAAGAATCAAAAGAAATTTTAGCGAAGAATATTAAAAAATTCATCAAACCGTTCAGAGAAAAAAGAGTGGAGCTTAATAAAGACAAAATCGTTATAATAAATATGCTGAAAGAAAATGGAGAAAAAATACGAGAAAAAGCTGAAAAGAAAATGAAAAGAGTTAGAGAAAAAATAGGCGTTATATTATAAAAAAATTACAAATTACAAGCATTAAATTATAAACAAATTGTAGACAAATTCTAAAACATAAATTATGAAAAATAGAATATATATAAAAGACTTAAAAGACCACATAGACGAAGAAATTATAATAGACGGCTTTGTTGATGTTCGTCGCGACCATGGAAAACTTATTTTCATTGACTTGCGGGATATGTCCGGCAAAGTTCAGACTGTAGCTTTGCCTAATCATAAAGAGGCGCATAGCGCCGCAAGCAAGCTCCGTTCGGAGTGGGTGGTGGAAATTGTCGGCAAGGTCAACAAAAGGCCGGAAAAAATGGTGAATAAAAACGAAGAATTAGGCGAAGTGGAAGTGGAGATAATGGAAGTAAAAATTCTTAGTGAAGCTGAAATTCCGTTTGAAAAAGACGCTGTAATAAACCTTGACACACATTTGGACAATCTTCCGCTTACTTTAAGAACGGAAAAAGCCAAAGCAATTTTTAAAGTTCAGGCGGAAATAACAAAAGCTTTCCGGAAATTTTTAAATCAAGAAGGATTTACGGAATTCCAAGCGCCGAAATTGATAGGGGAGGACGCGGAAGGCGGCGCGAATTCTTTTGATGTAACTTACTTTAAGCATATCGCTCATTTAGCTCAAAGCCCTCAATTATATAAACAAATAATGGTGGGTGTTTTTGAAAAAGTTTTTACCGTCGGTAATGTCTATAGAGCGGAAAAGCATAGCACCACGCGTCATCTTAATGAATACACGAGCTTGGACATAGAGATGGGATTCATCAAAGACCACACGGATATAATGAAGATAGGAAACCGCCTGCTTAAGTTCATAATGGACGCGCTTAAAGAAACTCGCGCGAAAGAATTTGATTTGCTCAAAGCGAAAGTTCCGGAAGTGCTGGAAAATATTCCGGCGATGAAATTAAGAGAAGCGCAGGAGATTATAAAGAAAGAAACAGGGGAAGATTGTCTCAAAGAGCCGGATTTGGAACCACAACACGAAAGATGGCTGTGCGAATACGCCCAAAAACAATTTGCCTCCGATTTTATTTTTATAACCCATTTCCCGATGACAAAAAGACCTTTTTACACCTATGAAGACGAGAATGACCCTGGATACGCCAAAGGTTTTGATTTGCTTTTCAGGGGAGTAGAGATAACCACCGGCGCGGAGCGTATCCACAAATATACAGAGCTCGTGGAAGCGCTCAAGAAAAAAGGACTTAATCCAGATAAATTCAGTTTTTATCTGCAAGCTTTCAAAAGCGGTATGCCTCCGCATGGCGGTTTTGGAATGGGACTGGAACGGCTCACCGCCAAACTTCTCGATTTAGAAAATGTCAAAGAAGCGACATTATTTCCAAGAGACTTAAACAGGATAGATGTTTTACTATCTACCGATAAACCAAAGAAGGAGTAAAAAACTCAATAAATAAGCCAAAGACTAGCAAAATCCTTGACTTTTTATAAAATTCCTGTATGGTGTAGGTAGTATTTTGAATATTTTAATCTTTCGCCAAAAGCGACCGACATCTGACGGGATCAGAGAAAAGGAGCATAGATATGTCAACACTTGATAATGTCAAATTGCCAAAAGAGTATTTAACAAGGAGGGAGTTAAAAAGAAAAATCAACAAGATCGTTGATCAAATTCTTATTTACGAAATGACTGACTATGAGGTCACTGTGTGGAACAATACTGGCAGATTGGATTATTACATACACCGTATGTTTTTCTGTTAAATAAAATAAGTGATAACGAAGGGGTAGACCGCAACATTGGTCTATCCCTTATATTTTTTGTGTTATAATTACAGTAAACATAACTATATGATGGAAGTCTTTTAGGAAAAAACATATAGTAATTTTTAATGAAAAAAGAGAATTTTAAAAAAGGGGAAATAATAATTTATAAAACTTCAAAAAATGAGGTTGATTTAAAAGTGCGTTTTGAAAATGAGACAGTTTGGCTGACCCAGGCAGAAATCGGGAAGTTATTTGGCAAAGAAAGAACGGTTATTACTAAACATATTAAAAATATCTTTACTGGCAAAGAAATTAAACGAAAAAGCAATGTGCAAAAAATGCACATTGCAAATTCCGATAAACCTGTTGAATTTTATGGTCTTGATGTGATTTTAGCGGTTGGATATAGGACAAATTCTGCCCGAGCCGTTCATTTTAGAAAATGGGTAACATCGGTTTTGAAAAAATATTTACTACAGGGATATGTCATTAACGAAAAACGGCTTTTGGAAGCCCGCGAAAAATTTCAAGAACTACAAACAGCCATCTTGTTTTTGCAAGAAAAATCAAAAAAGGAATTATTGAGCGGGCAAGCGGGAGAAATTTTGAACTTGCTTTCCGATTACGCTAAAACGCTGACCATCCTTGAACAATATGATAAAGGGCAACTCAAAGAATCAAAAGGCGGGAAAACAAAATTTGTTCTGAAATATGGTAATTGCTTGAAAATAATAACTGAATTAAGAAAAGAATTACTTTTGAAAAAAGAAGCGAGTGATTTGTTTGGAAATGAAAAAGACGGAAGTTTTGAAGGTATCATCAAAGGCCTTTATCAGTCATTCGGAGGCAAAGAACTTTATCCATCAATAGAGGACAAAGCGTCGCACCTGCTTTACTTCATCATCAAAGACCACCCTTTTTCTGACGGAAACAAACGCTCCGCCGCCTTTTTATTTGTGTATTTTTTGGACAAAACAAATTTTCTTTTCAAAAAAACAGGTGAAAGAAAGATAAACGACAATGCTCTTGCCGCTTTGGCGCTTCTTGTCGCTGAAAGCGACCCGAAAGAAAAAGAAACGATGGTAAAAATTGTTAAAAATCTTTTGACGGAGTAAGACAAAACTATGAACACATCATTCAAAATAAAAACAGAAGTATTTGAAGGACCGTTGGAGCTCTTGCTTTCACTTATTGAAAAAAGAAAGCTTTTTATAAACGATATATCGCTCGCGCAGATTGCTGACGATTATATTGAATACATAAACAAACAAGAAAATTTTCCAATGACAAGCGTAGCGGATTTTATACTTGTTGCATCAACGCTTGTGCTTATAAAATCAAAATCTTTGCTCCCTGCGCTTGATTTATCTTCTGAAGAACGAGAAAATATTGATGATTTAGAAAAACGGCTGAAGATATATAAGAGAATGAAAGAATTATCATTTTATATAAAGGAAAATTTTGGTAAAAATATAATGTATATGAAAACACCTTCAAAAAACATAAATCCGATTTTTTCTCCGGATAAAAATTTATCCGTATATAAAATTACGGACTGTATTAAAATCGTTCTTCGCAATCTCCCTAAAAAAATCGCAGAAATTCCAAAGAAAGTTGTTGAAAAAGTAATTTCACTTGAAGAAATGATTGAAAGTTTGACCGAAAGAATTACAAAAAATCTAAAAATGAGCTTCAAAGAATTTTCCGGATTCGGAAAAGAAGACAGAGTCAATGTTATTGTAAGCTTTTTGGCTATGCTTGAACTTGTAAAACAGGGAATAGTGTCAGTAATTCAAGATGAGAAATTTTCTGATATAATAATAGAATCCGACAGTATTGGTGTTCCGAAATATGATTAAATAATTGAATTTGTAATTTGGAATTTATTAGAAATTAGAAATTAGAAATTAGAAATTTGTTTGTAATTTGGAATTTGTTTCCAACAAAGGACTTTCCTTTGTAACACTTTGTCGGTCCAGCAAGGTCGGACCTTGCTGACTTGCTGAATCTTGCTGGAAGCTAATGATATTGTTATAATGATAAAATGATAAGAAAAATACCATTTATAGTTGGAGAAACTTATCACTCCTATAGCAGAGGCACCGATAAAAGGATTATTTTTACAAACGATAATGATTACAGACGGTTTGTATTTTCATTGTATATCTGCAATAATACTATATCGGTAAGAACTGATAATTTATTCCAGCAAGGTCGGACCTTGCTGGAATTATTTGGAGTTGATAGAAAAGATACATTAGTTTATATTATCGCGTTTTGTTTAATGCCGAATCATTTTCATTTGCTACTCCATGAAAAAATTGATGGCGGTATAAGTTTATTTATGCAAAAGCTATTGACTGCTTACTCAATGTATTTTAATACAAAACACGATAGAGAAGGTTCTTTATTTGAGAGTCGGTTTAAAGCAAAACATATTAATACGGATGCATATTTAAATTGGATATTTTCATACATTCATCTTAACCCGTTTAAGTTGATTCACCAGAATTGGAAAGAGAAAGGTATTTCAAATCTAACATCTGCAAAAAAATTCATTCAAAATTATAGATATTCAAGCTATTACGACTATTTTATCGGGGATAGACCAGAAAAAGTTATTCTAAATAAAGATATTTTTTTCGATCAGTCTCCGCAAATTAATAGTTTTGAGGATATTCTGAAAGAATTTGAGAAAGATTTTGATGAATATAACAAGCAGTAATCTTTCCAGCAAGGTCGGACCTTGCTGGACTTGCTGGAAATCATGCTGACTGTGGATACTGGATAATGATTAATATTATGGAATTAGATTCAAAAATTGAAGCATTGCTTTTTTTTAAGGGCGAGACAATGAAAATCAAAGATATTGTTAAGATTTTAAAATCTGACGAAGAGAGCGTAAAAGACGCCGTCAATGAATTAAAAAATAAACTTTTAAACAGGGGGATGCAATTGATACAAGAAGACGATGATATTATGCTCGCAACACATCCTGAAATGTCAGAACTTATTGAAGAAATACGCAAAGAAGAACTTGTAAAAGACATAGGGAAAGCCGGAGCGGAAACACTTGCTATCGTTTTATATAAAGGACCGATTACGCGCGCGGAAATTGACTATATAAGAGGCGTCAATTCAATATTTATTTTGCGAAATCTTCTAATACGCGGTATGATAGAAAAAATTTCAAACCCGAATAATCAAAGAAGTTTTTTATATAAATCAACGACGGAATTACTTGCATTTCTCGGAGTAAAAAATGCTAAAGAAATGCCAGAATTTGACAAAGTTCAAGATGAATTGAATAAATTTGCCGCCTTGGAAGAAAAAAAAGGCGATACGGAACAAAACTAATATGATTTCAAGGATACGAAAAAATATATACGCAAAGACAGCGTTTTTATGCGTAATTTTAATAATATTTTTATTTTTTATTTTCGCAAAAGATGATAATAAAAATAAATTGACTGATGTTAAAGAAGAAATCAATTATTCCGTAAATGCTTTTGAAGATATTTCATTGGAAGCAAAAGCCGCTTTTGTGTGGGATGTTAATAAAAAAGAAGCAATTTATAATCTTAACGAGGAAGCGCAATTACCACTCGCTTCTCTTGCGAAACTTATGACAGTTATTACGGCTATGAATATACTCCCTGAATCTTCAATTATAACAATTGACAAAGAAGCTATTTCCGAAGAAGGGGATAGCGGATTATTTGAAAATGAAAAATGGAATTTATTGGATATTGTTAAATTTACGCTTATATCTTCATCAAATGACGGGGCAAGCGCTGTCGCGAATGTCGCCGGTCTTTTGAAAAGCGATTTTCCAAGCAGAGAAGCGGATAGTAAAAAAACTTTTACGCGCGCGATGAATGAAAAAGCAAAAGAAATCGGACTTAATCAAACATATTTTATAAATCCGACGGGGCTTGATACAAATGAATTTCTCGGAGGTGGATATGGTTCAGCTCGCGATATGTCATTGCTTATGGAATACGCTATTGTAAATAATATGGAAATTTTTGAAGCTACCAAATATAAAGAACTTGAGTTCGCGTCTTTAAACGATATTAATCATACGGCAATAAACACAAATTCTGCTGTTAATTCATTGCCGGGTTTAATTGCTTCCAAAACCGGCTTTACCGACCTTGCGGAAGGTAATCTTATTATCGCTTTTGACGCTGGTATTAATAGACCCATCATTATTACTGTCTTGGGCTCAACGCAAAATGGCAGATTTAGAGATGTGGAAAAACTACTTGACATTATTCTAAAAAATTTATAGTATATTATGCAGAAGTTTACTGCCCGCGTTTTTATATTTTGGTGATATAAAGTGGGAAGATGTAACGCATTACATCTTTCTCACTGCGCGGGCAGTTTATAGTATCCGCCCATGTTTTAATTTTACAACTGTTGAAAAAGTTGGGAGAAAGCGCTATCCTTCTCTCTCAATTTAGCATGGGCGGCGATTTATATTTTTGTCGATTTCTTCAAAAGAAATTTTTTGGAGAACTGGATATATAATTATTTATATATCCAGAATTAACAGAAAATTTTTTCTGTGAATAAAAAATTATCGACAAAATAGGGCAACACTAAGTGTTGCCCTATTATATTTTATTCCATACATATTTTATTTTTGTTAAATTTTTTATTTTATTATACAATATTAAAATCTATGATTATAGACATCATTAAAGTTTTCACGCCCTCCGCAATCGCTTTTTTCATTGGTATTCTTATCACTCCGCTTATAACTTATTATCTTTATAAATATAAAGCGTGGAAGAAGACGGCAAAAAAAATAGCCACTGATGGAAGAGAAACACCCATATTTAACAAACTTCATAAAGACAGGGAAGTGAATACGCCGAGAATGGGAGGTATTGTTATATGGGCAAGCGCATTTATCACAATCATAAGCATATGGCTCATCTCAAAAATATTTCCATCAGAAATAACCGCCAAATTTGATTTTTTAAGCCGCGACCAAACATGGATTCCGCTCTTTACACTTATGGCAGGAGGGTTTGTTGGAATGATAGATGATATTTTAGAAATAAAAGGAAATGGTGGTTATATAGCAGGTGGTCTTTCGCTTAAAAAACGGCTATTGATTGTCGGATTTATTTCCGTATTTGTTGCATTGTGGTTTTTTGCAAAACTCGGCATTGCATCAATCGGACTTCCTTTTCTGGAAGATTGGACGCTTGGTTTTTATTTTATTCCATTTTTTATACTTGTGGTGCTTGCTATCTATGCGGGTGGCGTAATAGACGGCATAGACGGATTATCGGGCGGGGTGTTTGCGACAATATTTGCGGCTTATGCTGGTATTGCTTTTTATCAGCAACAAATAAATTTAGCGGCTTTTTGCGCTCTTATTGTCGGAAGTATTTTAGCATTCTTGTGGTTTAATATTCCGCCCGCAAGATTTTATATGTCAGAAACTGGCACGATGGGGCTCACTATTACATTAACAGTGGTCGCTTTTATGACTGACTCGCTCGGAGGAGGGCACGGCGTTTTTGTTCTTCCAATTGTTGCTTTTCCGCTTGTTATTACGGTTTTATCCGTGATAATACAACTTTTATCTAAAAAATTTAGAAACGGCAAGAAAGTTTTCCGAGTCGCGCCTATCCATCATCATTTTGAAGCAATCGGATGGCCCGCTGAAAAAGTAACAATGCGATTTTGGATTATAAGCGTTGTTTTTGCGATTATCGGATTGTCAGTCGCGCTTATCGGATAAAGGACAAACTAATTTCTAATTCCTAATTTCTAATAAATTCCAAATTCAAAGCGCCAAATTACAAATAAATCACAAATCACAAATAAACTTGGCGGTTTAACCGCCAAGTTACTGACAAAAAGTAATACTAAAAGTTATATCAAAGTTATCCACAGATTTTTATATGAAAATCTGCCGAATTAAAATACAATAAAAAAAGTCATAAAGTTATAAAGTTATAAAGTTCATAAAGTCATAAAGTTCATAAAGTTTGTAAAGCTAATCAAAAATTATGCGAAAAAATCTCACAAAATTTCTTTTACTCACAATAGCGTTCACATTCGCTCTCTCTGTCAATTACA
>PFAA01000031.1:20367-26946 GCA_002778715.1 Candidatus Campbellbacteria bacterium CG10_big_fil_rev_8_21_14_0_10_35_52 | reverse complement strand
CCGCGTGGATTGGACCTACGCAGACGCCTCCTTTGGGGAATACTCCAATGCCTGTAAATGTCGGCTCAATCGCTCAAGTGAAAGACGGAGGACTTTCCTTAAACTCTCTTGCTGTGTTTGGAAACGGATATTTTCAGGATAATATCGGCATCGGGACGATGAGTCCGAGTGTTGGTGGCGAGCAAAACTTAAAGCTTGATGTGGAGGGCGCGGTAGGAGCAAAGTATTATTGCGACGAGAACGGCAATAACTGCTCAAGCGCGCCGATAGGTGGAGGCGTTCCTAGCAAGGCGGTAATGTTTTTCAACGACACTGTCTGCCCGAGCGGTTGGAGCGCGCTGGCAACCGCCCAGGGTTGATACCTGGTCGGTCTGCAATCAGGAGGCGCACTATCAGGGATCACTGGAACGGCTCTCACTAATGGAGAAAATCGTGCGGTTGTACAACACAATCACGGTGTCACTGATCCTAGCCATATTCATAGGATTGAGCCTATCCAGGCTCCGGGCCTGATAGGAAGTATTAATACCTATCGCCTTAATACAGCCTGGTCGGCCCAACCGACAACATCATGGTCGGCACCTTCAGCCACCACCAGCGTTACCGTTAATAATACTGGTACTACTGTTGGTACAAATGCACCCTATATTCAATTTTTAGTTTGTCAGAAAGACTAATAAACACCGTACAAGAAAAGGACAGAAAAGCAGAAAAAGGGGGTCAGGTACCCTTTTTAGTATTAAAATAAAAAGGTGTCGAAAATCTGCTATCGCTGAAATCACGCACCATTTTAATTTAACTAAAGATACAACAAAAAACGCTTTATTTTTCGTGAAAGTTATAATTTAGAATTTAGAAATTATTCCAAATATGATAATATAATAAATATTACGGGGTCATCTAATAGTAGGATACAACACTCTGGATGTTGTCATTTAGGTTCGAGTCCTAACCCCGCAGCCAGTGATATGTACCCTATAAAGTGGACACAGGCATATCTAAAATCTGGTGTTTTCTTTTGTTAGAATTAATTTATTAATAATTAACAAAAGAATATGAGAACAATATTTTCAAGCGAGCAAAAAAAGAAAAGAGGGTCAGGGGTCAGGTACCCTTTTCTTTTCATACTATCATATATAGTAGTGTTTTTATTATCTAATTATCCACAAATAATACAAATTAATTTCCACATACTATCATATATGATAGTATTAGTAATAATATGAAAAAAAGAAAAAAAGATTTTACGAAACAAGAAGTCATAAGATAGTTACCATATTAATGGAATTTATCTCTTGGCATTTTAACTATCAAGTGAATATCAAGGCGAGCATTAAGGCGGGACATTGATATGCTAATTACAATTTGCATATTGCGATTTTTTGTTTGTTTTTTATAGTATAATAATTCCTATAAAAATATGCGAAAAATTGACAGACCATTTTTAATAACAGTTATTATTTTAGTCGTGGCGGGTTTTTTTATTTTCACATCCGCGTCTCTCGGACTTTTAGCGCGAGATGGCGCGCGATTCTCATCGGTTGCGTTTAACCAATTTTTCTTGGGTATTTTTTTAGGTTTGCTTGCTATGCTTGCGATGACGCGGATTAAGTATACATTTTGGAGAAAATACGCTTTTTATATATTTTTAGTGTCAATTTTTACGACGCTTTTAGTATTTATTCCCGGTCTTGCAATAGAATTTGGAGGCGCGCGAAGGTGG
The DNA here is from genome assembly GCA_002778715.1 of Candidatus Campbellbacteria bacterium CG10_big_fil_rev_8_21_14_0_10_35_52. Taxonomy (GTDB): domain Bacteria; phylum Patescibacteriota; class Minisyncoccia; order Phycocordibacterales; family UBA2163; genus UBA2163. Next base: position 25,223 of record PFAA01000031.1, on the reverse strand, counting down.
ATTAACTTCGGTATAATCACATTTCAGCCGGCGGAAATGCTTAAAATCGGTTTTGTCATTTTTTTTGCCGCATGGCTTACTAATGTAAAAGATAAAATACACACATACGGACACGGGATAATACCTTTTATAATTTTACTTGGGATTACAGGCGGCATATTGCTTTCTCAGCCAGACACGGGAACATTTATTGTGATTTTAGCCTCCGGGCTTGCTATGTTTATAGTAGCGGGAGCAAGATGGCGCGACATATTTTTTCTTGGAATTATATCTGCTACAGGCGTGGCGATTCTCGCGAATTTCCAGCCGTATATAAAAACGCGAATTTTGACTTTCATAAATCCTGCAAGCGATACTCTTGGCGCCGGCTGGCAAATTAAACAATCACTGATTGCAATCGGCTCTGGAGAATGGTTTGGAAGAGGTTTCGGGCAAAGTGTGCAGAAATTTCAATATTTACCCGAGCCGATAGGAGATTCTATTTTTGCCGTAGCGGCGGAAGAATTTGGATTTATAGGAAGCATTCTTCTTATAACGCTATTTTTATTTCTCGCTTTTAGAGGACTTAAAATTGCCGCGAAAGCGCCTGACAGTTTTGGTAGACTGTTTACGGTCGGAATTGTTATACTTATAATATCGCAGTCATTTATGAATATTGGTTCAATGCTTGGAGTAATGCCTCTCACGGGACTGCCTCTTTTATTTGTAAGCCATGGCGGAAGCGCGCTTTTATTTGCGCTTGCGGAAATAGGGATTATACTTAATATTTCAAAGTTTAGAAAAACATAATAATATTATTCAAAATCGTATTTATTTACATTATGTATTATTTAATTCGCGATAATTTATTTATTTTATGAAAATTGTATTTACAGGCGGTGGAACGGGTGGACATTTTTATCCGATAATAGCAATTGCCGAAGAAATAAGAGCTATTATAAAAGAAAATAAACTTCTTGAACCAAAGTTGTATTATATAGCTCCCACTCCGTTTGACGCGAGAGCTCTTTATGAAAATAATATAAAGTTCAAAAAAAGTCCAGCGGGAAAAATACGCCGATATTTTTCCGTATTGAATTTTTTTGACATATTTAAAACAGGAATCGGCATAGTAAAAACAATATTTCAAATTTTTATGATTTATCCAGATGTCGTTTTCAGCAAAGGAGGATACGCGAGTTTTCCAACGGTATTTGCCGCTAAATTTTTTCATATACCTGTCATTATCCATGAATCAGACGCCGCGCCGGGAAGAACTAATTTATGGGCGGGGAAGTTTGCGAAAAAAATCGCTGTATCATTTCCAGAAGCAATAGAATATTTTGATAAAGATAAAGTTGCATACACCGGTAATCCAGTAAGAAAAGATATATATCACATCGCTTATGAAGGCGCTTATGAATTTCTAAAACTTGAAAAAGAAATTCCAACAATTTTGATTATAGGCGGGTCACAGGGTTCGCAAAAAATAAATAATACCATTATGGAAGCTCTTCCGATGCTTGTTGAAAAATATCAGATTATTCATCAGACGGGGAAAAAAAATTTTGAAGAGATTAAATCAACTGCGCAAATTATTCTTGAAAATTCAAAAAATAGTCATAGATATAAAACATTTGGCTATCTGAACACGCTTGCTATGCGTATGTCGGCGGGAGCGGCGAATATCGCGCTCTCAAGAGCGGGCGCGTCCGCGATTTTTGAAATAGCCATATGGAAAATTCCGAGTATAATTATTCCGATAACGGACTCAAACGGAGACCACCAAAGAAAAAACGCTTTTGCGTATGAAAGAGCCGGAGCGTGCGTTGTGATTGAAGAAATAAATCTTTCTCCAAATCTTCTTATTTCAGAAATTGACAGAATTATGGGAGACAATACGATTAAAGAGAGAATGAAAAAGGGAGCAGAAAATTTTTCAAAGCCGAATGCGACACGTAAAATCGCTGAAGGAATTATGGCATTGGCATTAAGACACGAAAAGTAAAAAATATGAAGAAAAATCAAATAATAACAAGAATAGCTCCTTCTCCGTCGGGCAATTTGCATATAGGCACGGCGCGGAGTGCTTTGTTTAATTATCTTTTTGCGCGACAAAATAATGGCAAGTTTATTATTCGTATTGAAGATACTGATAAACAGCGAAGCAAAAAAGAATTTGAAGACGATATTTTAGAAGGATTAAAATGGCTTGGTTTGGATAATGATAATCTATATCGGCAGTCGGAAAGAACCGATGTATATAAAAAATATATTGAAAAATTACTTAAAAATGGTAAAGCGTATCTTTCAAAAGAAGAAAGTAAAATAGAAACTGGAAAACAAGTTGAAGTCGTGCGATTAAAAAATCCGAATAGAAAAGTAGAATTTGACGATATAATTCGCGGTAAAATTGAGTTTGATACCACGGAACTCGGTGATTTTGTTATAGCAAAAACAATAAATGACCCACTTTATCATTTAGCCGTCGTCGTGGACGATTATGAAATGGAAATTAGTCATATAATCAGAGGAGAAGACCATATTTCAAATACTCCTCGCCAAATCCTCATACAAGAAGCGTTGGAAATAGATAGACCCAAATATGCTCATATTCCGCTTATTTTGGCTCCAAATAGGTCAAAAATGTCAAAACGAGGTAATGCTACATCCATAAGCGAATATCGTCAAAAAGGGTATATTTCGGATGCTTTAATCAATTATATAGCTCTGCTTGGCTGGAACCCCGGCACAAATAATGAATTGTTTGCTATGAATAAACTTGTAGAGGAATTTAATCTTGAAAATATACAAAAAGGCGGCGCGATTTTTGATATAGAAAAACTCAATTGGTTTAATAGAGAATATATAAAAAAAATGTCAGAAGAAGAAATATTTAAAAATATTAAGCAAAATCTGCCTGAAAATATTTTAAATATGAGTGAATACAATGATAAAATTCTTAAAAAAATTATTCCTATAATAAAAGAACGGATAAATATATGGAGCGATATCTTAAAAATTACGAAGGAAGGGGATTTGGATTATTATTTTAAACAGCCAAAATACGAAACAAAAAATTTGCTTTGGAAGACGGATACTGATTTAAATATAGTCGCGAAAAATTTGCTTAAAATTATAAATTTTCTTGAAAATATTTCCGATAATAAATTCAATTCAGATGAAATAAAAAAATCAATATGGGATTTCGCGGAAAAAGAGGGAAGAGGTTCGGTGCTTTGGCCTATGCGTTACGCGCTTTCAGGAAAAGATAAATCTCCAGACCCGTTTAAGCTCACAGAAGCGTTGGAGAAAAAAGAAACGATTTCTCGTTTACACAATGCAATAAATAAAATCGCGTAGTCCAAATGTCAAGGATATAAAAACTTGAAAGAAAATTTTTATTAGGATATTATTTTTATGTCATGTTATATTTTTCTATTATAGAGAAATACATCGGTGCAGAGCTTTATAAAAAACTGTTAAAGTTAAAACAAGATTTCCACGCGCAGTTGATTTCATTTAATGACCTGTATGCTTTTTTAAGCAGAGAAGAAAAAAAATTAATTGATAAAGTTTGTTCGGTTGAACCTAAGGATTATGGTAAAAAGCATACTGTTTTTTACGGCATTAGACCCATACCAAAGAATTTAGTCGCGATTGCCAACCAGACATATTTTTCAGCTAATAACAAAAAAATAATAAAGGTAAAAACTCAATATCTGCCAAAACTTGTTTTTACGGCGTTTCTTAAAATAAAAAAAGCGATGCGGAAAGATTTAGGCAAATCAATTAATATAACTTCCGGTTACCGTTCTCCGGCGTATCAAGCAGTGATTTTATTTATCACATTTTTTGAAAATAAATGGAATGTAAAAAAAACCTTATGGCGTTTGACACTACCTGGCTGTAGCGAGCATGGTTATTCTTTGCGACAAGCCATAGATGTTGCGCCGGAGAATGGTATAAAAAATATTAAAGATTTTAATAAAACCAAAGAATATGCTTGGCTTTTGCAATACGCTAAAAAATTTGGTTTCTCGCTTTCTTATCCCAAAGATAATAAATTTGGCGTAATGTTTGAGCCGTGGCATTGGCGGTTTGAAAAAAATTAACGGTTTAATCACGCAAAATCACAATCTTTAATATCAAGGTTTAACCTTGATATTTTATTTATTCACAGGAGTAAATGGGTGAAGTATGAATGAGGACAGGCACTATTAAAATATGGAAATCTGACTTTCATATAATTTTCATAAACTTCTATAAAAAAAACAAAAAACCGCTTGTTGGTAAATTTTTTTGATATAATGGTTTTATGCTAAAAAAAATTGACCATCTATTTTTAATAACAGTTATTATTTTTGTAATCATTGGATTTTTTATTTTTACTGCAAATAATACACGAGCATCTATTATAGACGAACTAAAAAATCGCATATCTGACAGAAATATAAAAATAGAAGAACTTGAAAAAGAAATTGAGCAATACCAAAAAGACCTTGATATTGTGGGAAAAGAAAAACAAACACTTACAAATGAAGTAAAAATTCTTGAAATATCGCGACAGAAAATTTCAACGAACATCAAATTAACGCAAAACAAAATAGATTCAGCAAATTTGCAAATAGAAGAACTTTCTTTTGGTATTGGAGAAAAAAAAGAAAAAATTGATAAAAATAAAAAAGCCACAGCAAAAACACTTCGCGCGATAAATGAAGCGGAATCAAACTCTCTTGTTGAAATTATTTTATCAAACGATAATTTATCAGAACTTCTTGACCAAATAGAAACATTGCGGCAATTTCAAATAACAATAGTGGATGATATTAAACGACTCGCCGAATTAAAAGAAGGACTTGAAGGAAAGAAAAATC
>PFAA01000031.1:16678-20358 GCA_002778715.1 Candidatus Campbellbacteria bacterium CG10_big_fil_rev_8_21_14_0_10_35_52 | reverse complement strand
TCAAAAACTCGTTGAAGAAAAAACGGCGGCGCGCGAAGCGTTTGAGCGCGAACTTATTGACCTTGAGTCGCAGTTGAAGATTGAGATTGACCCGAATAAAATCCCAGCCGCTGGAAGAGGTATTCTTGCTTGGCCGCTTGATAGTATAAAAATTACTCAATATTTTGGAGATACGGAATTCGCAAAATCGGGAGCATATAAAGGAAAAGGGCATAATGGGGTGGATTTTCGCGCGTCATCAGGCACGAAAGTTAAAGCCGCGCTTACTGGAATTGTGGAAGCGATAGGGAATACCGATGAAGTAAAAGGATGCTATTCATACGGCAAGTATGTTCTGATACGGCACAATAATGGATTGTCCTCGCTTTACGCGCATTTGAGTTTAATAAAAGTGAGCAAAGGAGACGCAGTAATTACGGGAGATACAATCGGACTTTCTGGAAATACCGGATATTCAACAGGTCCACATCTGCATTTTACGGTTTACGCAAGTCAAGGAGTTCAGATTGTGCGATACGGCGATTATACAAATGGAAAAACAAATTGTGGCGATGCTTATATTCCGGTCGCGCCTCTTAACGCATATCTGAACCCTCTTGATTATTTATAAAAAATCTATTTAACAATACACAATAAAGATAAAGAGCTTTTTACTTTATAGGATGTCGGATGTCCTGTGATACTTGAAAAATTAAAAAAATTGACTTTTTAATAATTAAATGATACAAATATTAAAGAACTAAAGAAAAATTATATTTATATTTTTGAAAAAAGGAGGAAGAAAAAATGGAAGGAAAAATTGTTGCCATAGAAAATGATGGAGTAGTAGTTATAAAAATTACAAAGACGGTTGAGGCGAAAAATGCGCCTATTGAAATAAAACAGAACGCAAAGGAGGGATTGCGTTGTGTTTTAACAGGCATTCCTATCGCCGTCATAGGTAATGATTTTTTAGAAGAGGAAGTTATGTCTTCTAAAAAATTGTACGGAGATAATGTTGAAATCTCCGTGTTTATATATGAAAACACAGAGATTTCTTTTTATGAAAATAGATATTTTGGATGACAATTTTCGCTCCATTGGTTTTATATTAAAACCAATGGAGCGATTTTTTATATTATTAACATCAAGATTGAACCGATGTTATTGAATCCTTTCTTATATGCGTTTTGCGACACTATGATATAATAAATTATATGACGCTACGCAAACAAAGGGTAGGGTTCCAAAAACCGTGGAAATTAAAAGAGGTTGCTGCCGGATTTGAACATTTTTATAAAGAATATGGTCGCTATCCAACAGCAACAGAAATTGACCTGTACCAATATTTACCAGCGTCTCGTTCTATTGAGCGAAGTTTGGGCGGACTGGTAAATGTGCGTAAAGAATTAAAGCTAAAAGGACAGGAAGATTTTCGCTCGGGAGAGCATAGTACTAAACGCGCCAAAAAGATAAACAAAAGGGCTCACGAGACAGGAGCAAAGATATACGAATTTCTTTGTAAATCATTTCAAAAGGAATTTGTGCGCCATGAGTTTCTTTTTACAGATGATGGGCGTAGCAGAACTGATTTTCTTGTATATGATATGTGTGATGGGTTTTGTGTGGATGTATTTTATCCTGCGAATCGGCGTAATTTGATAGTATGTCTCAATATTAAACTGCAAAAATATAAAAATAAGTATATGAACCAATATCCGATAATCTTTCTTCAGATGAATGAAAATATATCGGAGGAAACACTAAAAGATATTTTAAAAAATAAAAAGAAAACACTTGCGAAGGGACAGTATTTAATGGGGTGGCAGACATTTCAGGAATTTTGCGGATTGCGGAAATCATTGAAAATATGAAAATAAAAGAGTAGTGGAGAATTATGACAGAGATGCACAATAGAGAATTTGTGCTCAGTCAATTCTTTGTGTTTATTTTTTATGTTGTGTCGCATAAGCAATCTGATAAAAAGATATATTGTGCGACACTTATAATTTAATAATATAATACGCTTTTCTTTCTCTACAAAATTAAAATAATTATATTCCCCACTGTATTTAATAGAGATATCTCTTTTAATCTTAATTGATAAAAATAATAAATTTTATAAAATAAAACAGCAAAAATTTTTGCTGTTTTATTTTATATTATTAAATTATCTATTTCATCTAATAGCGATATGGTCTTGAATCTTCCAACATTTTGACGATGCAATCCACGGCGCAGTCCCCTCTTTCTCAAAAAGATACTCCGCGTATTTTAGATTACCTTCAAGCGTGTATAAATTAATACCAAGTTTGTTTGCCGTATTGGAATGATAATATTCATTTATTTGCATCACGCCAATATCAGCATTATTAATCTCACCTCTTACGATGTCGCCATTTTCTTTGAAATGCTGAAATCGCGATTCACATTTGGCGACTTCCGCCATAATTGGATAATTTTCAAAATGCTCCCGCACATACTCCTCAATACTTGAAGATTCTGTAAATCCTATAAATTCTTTTGTCGCGTTTTCCACTCTTGCAGGTTCTACTTTCTCCGCTATAGGCGCAGGGTTTGAATAAGCAAGAAAAGTCGCGATTAATATTGTTATTTCTATAATAAGCCGTTTTTTATGCTAATAAATTTTGCTTTTTTGCAATGTCGCAAATAAAAACAAAAAATCGAGCGTTTGCCCGACTTTTTATATTATAGCATATTAACAATATTTGTCAATCTTTTTTTATTTATTACATTTTACTCCCTAAAATACTAAAATGCCGTTTTGTATGGATGCTTGCTATAAGTATTAACGCTAAAGCATATATTATATGCTCATCCACTAAAAATGAATGCTCGCCAACATATGGAAACGCAAGATTCGGAAAGTAATATAAAACCATTAAAAACGCGCCGAGATAAGAGCTTAATCTGACAAAAATTCCCAATATTAAAGTGATGCCGATAAGAGTTATACCCCATTGATTTAAGAAATCAACAACTGGAAGAATATTCGGCGACGCGAGCCAGCCATAAAATCCTGATAATGTTTGTGCGTTGTTTAAAAATCCCGCAGCCGTCCATTCTGGATTTATAATTTTTGTAATACCGGCGTATAAAAAAAGCCATCCAAATGCCAATCGTAAAAAAATTGACGCTGTATTTGTTTTTAAAAGTCGTTTCATAAAGTTATTGTTAAATTGTTAAATTGTTAAATCCGCGTGTTTATTTCATTATTTTTTATCTCGTTTAATTTTTTCTTATCAGTAATATCGGCAGTATTATTATATTGTATCACTATTACCATACTTAGAATAAACAATACTGTGGATATTATGGCGGAGACCAAACAGTAAAGACAATATGCATTGAGAATAAAAGCTTGAACATATATAAAATACATAGAAATTAAAAATCCAACACCTGTCATTACCGCGAGTAGAAATAAAAATTTCTTATTTCTAAATTTTGAAAATAAAAATATTAACGCAAATACGAGTATATAAAATACTATTCCAAATATTGCGACAGGTATATTAAAAATTGTTGAGTATAAACTTGTCGTAACTAATTCACATCCGTTAAAAATTGAACAATTTATGCCGGTATCTGAATAATGTTTTATTGTAAGATATGAGGCATCGGCAATACCTATAATACTTAACCCCATTAAAAAAAGGAAATGTAATGTAACAAACTTC
>PFAA01000031.1:14357-16669 GCA_002778715.1 Candidatus Campbellbacteria bacterium CG10_big_fil_rev_8_21_14_0_10_35_52 | reverse complement strand
TTGCAAGACATCATAAAAATCTGCTGATTTTTTGTTATGCTTGCGTGTTCGCCTGCGCAATGTCTTTCAAAAATTATGCCTGCGACGAGTTTCGTAATTCACAAAAGTTTAATTGTTTGGATTTATTAATTATTAAAATTAGGCGGCATTGGATAATTTTTAAACTCATCTAAAAGCATTTTATTGTATAAAAGTCGCGAAATAACCTCGGCGTGCGAGAACACTCCTGTCATAGCATTATGCGGTTTTGGTTCTTCAGGCACTCCGACATATTTCAAAATCGTGTCTAAATCAAGCGCGGAATGATGTTTCTTTTTCGGAGGTATTATTCCGTGTTTAACCATATGCATATACGCGAGAGTATGCGTATCAATACTTCTATGCGCAAAAGGCCAATTAAGACGCGCGCGAAGGGCGGCGGCTTGCAAAAAATCTCTGTCAAATGAAACATTTTGTCCAGCCATAGTATAATCTTCAATATTTGTCGCCCACGCTATGAACGCTTTTATTATTTCTGCTTCTGTTTTTTTATTCGCATCTGTGATTTCTTCTCTTGTAAATCCGTTTATTTTAAGCGCTTCGTTATCAATATGCGCGCCGTCCCATATTCTACATTCATCATAAAATTGATTGGTCGGATTATCAAAATCAAGCGCGCCTATACTCACAATTGAATGTTTATTATAATCAACACCAGATGCTTCTATATCTACAACTATCATAAATTTATTATAACTGAAATCTGCCAATAAAAAAGCCGCCAATTCAATTAGACCATTCGTCTAATCAAATTAGCGGCAAAATTTCTTCGACTGCTTTCATTTATCCTCCATTCATCCTCAAAAAAAATTTGTTCAGTTTATTGAGAATGTTTCCGACTTGTTTTTTGTCATAAATTTCATCCGCGTCAAGATTTTTATGTAAAACACTATTTGTATATCCATACATCAGATAACCACTGTCAATGACAAACAACTCTTTATAATCAACTTGGATATCCCATTTGTGGTGATATTTAGCAAGATGATTAAATTCAGCGCAAGAAAGTTTAAATATATGTTTTCTATACTCATTATTTGCCGGTATTATTCCATTCCAGCCAGAAAAAGACTCAACGATATATTTAATTCCGTCTCTTGCGATAAGTTCGCACCAGACATGGGCCTTACTCACCCCCGTCTGTTTGTCCATCACCCACCCCCAAACGATACCTGCATTTTTCTGGCTCATAGCTAAACTGTCTAAAAACAAAAATGCCGCGTCTTCGCAATCCCCTTCTTGCTTTTTAAATGTCTCCGTAGGGGTCTGCCAAAAATCGGTGTTTGGTGGCTCTGAAACAAATTTTAAAAATGCTACAGCTTTATACCCCTCATAAATATACTCGCCGTAATCAAATGTTTCTACGCACCATTTTTTGTATTTGTCATTTCCATAGACAGGATTAAGAAATACAAAAAAAATAATAATTATGAATACAGAAATAAATTTTTCTTTCTTCATCTTTTTCCCTCCTATAAAAAGATTGCAGAAATATAAAGAAGTCAATGTTCAGCTTCTAAGATGAGAATATCACCTGGCTTTACGCGGTCAAATGACTTATCAACATAAAATTTACGGATATTCTATTTAAGCCCTTTGCAGTTTGCTGCCGGAGTATAGCCAGCTTTCCGAGCATCTTCGGCGGAATCAAACCATATTTTATTTTTCTCGGAGATGCTCTTGCCTCCCGAGCACCATGGGAAATGATATTTTGAACCATTTTTTGACGCGACAAGAAGTCCTTCTCCTGTTGGCGGAGCGGACGCGACAGAAGATAAGCTCGTATTACTCTTATCGGAATTTTGCGAATTTAATACGGTAGCTGAAAGATATTCAGGAAATTCAATTTTCACAGCTTCTTTATTTTTTTCAATAATTGAAATTCTTCCGAGCCCAAATCCGGCAAATCCTATAAGAATTATTGTCGTAGCTGTAAAAATATCGCTGCGATATAGTATATTTAATTTTCTCTTGCTTTTTTGAAAAAAATTTGATATATTCATATATTATACATAATAATTAATATACAACATTTAATCTATGGCAACAAAGAAAGCTGGCGGTTCAGCTAAAAATCTTAGGGACTCAAATCCAAAATATTTGGGCACAAAGTTATATTCAGGAGAAATTGCAAAAATCGGTTCTATTATCGTGCGTCAAAGAGGAACAAAAATAATGGCGGGGAAAAATGTCGGCATAGGCAAAGACCACACTCTTTTTGCGCTTAAAAATGGAAAAATAAATTTTCGTAACGCGAAAAAAATCCATTTTAA
>PFAA01000031.1:3104-14345 GCA_002778715.1 Candidatus Campbellbacteria bacterium CG10_big_fil_rev_8_21_14_0_10_35_52 | reverse complement strand
TTTGATTATTTCCCTGTAAATTAAGCTGTTGTTTTATTATTGATAATCAATTTAAATACGGCAGAAACGCCGCTCGCTTTTGCCGATATGTCAAACTCCCCCGCTTCTTTTATCATATGTTCAAGCTGTATATATTCCGACTTAATATCAATATGACCCTGCTTTTTTAATTCTGTCGCGATTTCTTCTTTATGAATGCCCTTAAAAAGATGTCCTTTTTCATTTGCTTTTTCCTCTATATAAATTTTCGCGTTATTTAACGCTTTCATATTTTTTATGAATAGGTCTTGCTGTAATATATCTTCCTCTTTATGTCTAAGTTTCATTGTTTCAATCTCTTTAATTTTTTTAGGAGTTGCAAATTCAGCTAATTTGTTTGGTATTAAAAAATTGAGCGCGTATCCATCCGATATATTTTTAACATCAAACTTATTGCCGACTTTTGGAATATCTTTCAGAAGTATTATTTTCATATTAGATTTTAGTTTTTTATTTTATAAAATTTAATCATCTTTTGCTGAAATTATTATTGTAACAATAATTTCACCGCTTCTTCAAGTTGAGGGTCTCTTTTTGCTTCAAAATCTTCTTTTGTTATTTTTACTTCAATATCAGGCGATATGCCGCCATCTGAAATTGACTTGCCGTTAGGAGTAAGCCAATGCGCCACTGTAACTTTAAAAGATGATTCCGCTGTAATTTTTATCAACTCTTGCACGGAACCTTTGCCAAAAGTATTTTCGCCGACAAGTTTTGCTATATTATGCTGTTGAAGCGCTCCCGCTAATATCTCTGACGCTGACGCTGAACCTTGATTTGTGAGGATTGCCATTTTCAGATTTTTATTAAAGATGTCATATCCTTTGCTTCTATGCGCGCGCGGTTTGCCGTTTGGTCCAAAATCTTCAGTTACGACTATTTTCCCCGCAGGCAAAAACCAGCTCGCTATATCAATCGCCGCCTCAAGGAAACCGCCAGGATTGCCTCTTAGGTCAAGTATCAATTTATCAGCGCCTGACAATAAGAATTCTCTGAGAGCTTCTCTAAAAAGATTTGGCGATATGGCGGAAAAATTATATAATTTTATTACAAAAATACCGTCTGTTCTTAATTCTGTTTCAATCGTTGGAATTTGTATTGTTCCTCTTATAATCTCAATTTCCAAAAGCTCGTCCTCCCCTTCTCGCAGTATTGTAAGAAGCACGGCGGTTCCTCCTTTGCCGCGAATAAGTTTAACCGCTTTATCAATTGTCATGTCATCTGTAACCGTATTTCCAATTTTCAAAATTTTATCGCCCGTTTTTATGCCCGCTTTCTCCGCGGGATTTCCTTTAAGAGGCGATATTACGCTCAAAACATTATTTCGTATTCCTATTTCCATCCCAACACCCTCAAAATTGCCACTTATGTCCGCTTCAAATATTTCCGTGTCTTCCGGAGGTAAAAAAACAGTATATGGGTCATTAAGCGATTTTGTAAGTCCTTGTATCATTCCATACAATTTGTCTTCATTTTTAACAATGCTTGTTGTGGTCGCTGGCACAAATTTTTCATTGATTAAATTCCATGTCTTCCAAAGTGGAGTAAAATCAATCATCGCCGGCTGTAATATGTCTGTGTTTGAAAATTGACCGTTTATGCCAATTTGTCTATCGCTTGAACCGACAAAAAATCCTGAAAAAAAAGCTGCTGTTACAAGCATAATTATTACAACTATTATTGATATTGAATTTTGCGAGAAAAATTTCATATTAATCAAGTATCGCAGAAATATTATTTATGGTCAACATCTGTTTCAATATGTTTAACAAAAAAATACAATGTTTGGTAAAATATCAAGCGTATGGAAAAAAGAAAATTAATTTTGCGAAAGTGAGTGATGAGGAAATACAATAAATTAAATATCTTCTGAATACTCGCTCTAAAAAAAGATTTAGTGGAAAGACACTGCTCGAGATATTATTAGAGACCCTACACAAAATTGTGTCTGACATAGCAGAATTAAAACACTATGAAAGACAAAAATAACAAAATAATAAAGATATTAGAAAAACAGATGTTCAGTGAGAACTTGGAGGCTCAGTCTCCAAGTCATTATGGCCTAAACCTTGCTTGGGTTATTTACAAGGTTTCAGCAATTTAGCAAGGTCCGACCTTGCTGGTTTACATTCTTTCAAAAAATTTATTGACGAATTATAAAAAATCATACGATATATCGTATGAAACAATAAGTTTAAATATATATCTGTTATCACATTACTACAAAAAAATATAAATAGGATATAAATGTAAATGTAAATGGGATAAGTCCAATCGGATTTTTATAGAACATCGCACATTTAATTAAGTCTACACATAAATGACATAAGCAAGGTCCGACCTTGCTGGACATTTGCTGGACATAAGCAAGGTCCGACCTTGCTGAAAAATTCTTTAATAAATATTTTGCTTTGGATAGCGAGTTCCCCGTTTTATAAAATTATCTTCAATATCTTTTAGACGAAACTTATCTTTAAAATATTTTAATATAAAATCTGTGTCCATATTATTTTTGCAGGTATAAACATCAATACTGACAAAACCGCGTAAAGGAAAAGTATGAATACTCATATGGCTTTCGGCTATTACCACAAAACCTGTCCAACCACCCGGATCTTTTAGATTATTACCAGGCGCGCTGGCGACTTGAGGACCCGCCAAAATCTCCATACCAAGTTCTTTAGGCAGATTAGATAGAATATCAAAAATAAGATTTTTGTCATCTAAAAGATTTTTGTCCCCGCCATAACCATCAATTGTTAAATGTTCTCCAAAATGCATTAAAGTTTATTATAACAATAATTTCTTTAATTCTTCAACTGCTTTTTCCGCCTCTTTTGCAACAAGGTCCGACCTTGCTATTTTTCATAATCCATAAGTTTAAAAATTAGACATTGGTAATTAGAAATTTATTAGAAATTAGGAATTAGACATTTTTTATGTGTATCCGCAACATCGAGGTTCAACCTCGGTGTATGTATCTAAATTTAGACAACGGGTAATTTCTGTTTTGCGATTTATAATAATCGGTTATAATGTCCAAATGGCTTTATCGCGAAAAAAAACAAAAAAAGCTAAATCCGCCAAGGTTCATAAACGCCCAAATTGGGATAAATATTTTATTGAGATGACTAAATTTGTCGGACGACGCGGCACATGCGACAGGGGTCAGGCGGGAGCGATTATCGTTAAAGATAAGAGGGTTCTTGCGACAGGATATGTCGGTTCGCCTATTGGACTTCCTCATTGCGACGAAGTTGGTCATGAGATGCACACAGTTATACAAGAAGATGGAACTCAATCGCGCCATTGCATCCGCACCGCTCACGCTGAATTAAACGCTATTGCCAACGCCGCTCGTTTTGGTGTCGCTATTGATGGAGCTGTTTTATATTGCAAAATATTTCCTTGTTATTTTTGCGCCAAAACAATTATAAATTCAGGCATTAAACGAGTAGTGTGTATGAAAGATTATCATACCAGCAAACGATCAAAAGAAATTTTTAAAGAAATTGGCATTGAATTTGAAATTTTAAATAAAGATACGGAGAATTACTCCGATATGTAATAATTATGATAGACCTTAAAGAAATGCAAAAAGAGGTTATGCGCAACAAGGTTGAAAAGGGATTCAATATCACCGATGTGGCGCTTGAATTTTGTCGCGCTCACGAAGAGCTTTCGGAAGCATTTTCAAAATTCAGCAAAAATCATAGCGGTGTTGCCGAAGAATTTGCCGATGTGGCTATTTTTCTGCTTGGTATGTCGGAAATTTTAGGTTTTAATCTTGAAAAAGAAATTGTTAGAAAAATAGAAATAAATAAAAATCGCAAATATAAAAAAGAAAAATCTCCAGACGGTAAAAACATTTTTATTCGCATTAGGACGCAAAAAGACCCGTAAAAGAGCGTTAACAACATCAAGTTTCAATATCATAGAAAAATTTGAGACGATATTATTGAAGGTATAAGTAAATCATAAATTATTCTTAATTCTTTTTCAGTGTCATAACGCATATAACCGCCAAGCAATATTTATGTTCCTCTCCGGTATTACGATAATATTTATCTTAGATAATAGATTGTGGCGCCTTGTCGCAAAATTGTTCGGTAGTATAATAAAATAATATATGCTAACAAGATATACGCACAATAATGTAACATGGATTGACCTTGAATCTCCCACCAAAGAAGAGGTTCATAAAGTAATGGAAGAATATTTAATTTATCCTATCGTCGCGGAGGAACTTCTTATGCCGACAATGAAACCAAAGGTTGATGTTTATGATAATTATATATACATAATACTTCACTTCCCCGCTTTCAGACATACTCACGGCAGTGAGCAAAATCAAGAGGTGGATTTTATTGTTGGCAAAGATTTTATAATCACAACTCGTTATGACACGATTGACCCTCTTCATAAATTCTCAAAAGTATTTGAAGTAAATTCAATACTTGATAAAAGCGGTATCGGTAAGCATGCTGGATATATATTTTTCTTTATGATTAAGAAATTGTATAAAGCTCTTGAACATGAGCTGGAATATATAGACGACGCGCTTGAGACAATAGAATTTGACATATTCAGCGGTCATGAAAAAGAAATGGTCGTATCACTCTCAATAGTAAGCAAGGACTTGCTTAATTTTAAGCAAGCATTAAGACTCCATAGAGATGTTCTTGAGTCCTTTGAAATTGCCGGATTAAAATTTTTTGGTAATTTATTTTCGCATGAAATAAAATCAATTATAGGCGAATATTACAGAATAAACAGCACGATAGGAGCGCATATTGATTCAATGAGAGAGCTTCGCGAGACAAATAATTCATTAGTGTCCACAAAACAAAACGAGGTAATGAAAGTGCTTACAATTATGGCATTTGTAACATTTCCTTTGTCTCTCATAGCGTCTATTTTCGGAATGAATACAGATTATTTGCCAATAGTTGGATATACAAATGATTTTTGGATAGTTATGAGCGTAATGCTTATATTTACTATTTCTATTTTTATTTTATTTAAATATAAAAAATGGCTGTAAATTAATTTTGATTTTTTTAAAAAATCAATTTATTTCCTTCAAATCATAATGAAATTAACAGAGAATATAATTCCTATATTGCTCAAAAATACTCTTACAAATAAAAAAGATGTTTTTATTTCGCGCAAAAAAGATACTGTTACTATGTATAATTGCGGTCCAACGGTTTATGACTACGCGCATATCGGCAATTTACGCGCGTATGTGTTTGCCGATTCATTAAGACGCGTTTTTGAATACAACGGATATAGCGTTAAACAAGTCATAAATATCACTGATGTCGGACATCTTACATCGGATGCCGATGAAGGTGAGGATAAAATTGAAAGCGGCGCCAAGAGAGAGGGCTTAAAAGTAAGTAAAATTATAAAACGCTATACAGACGCTTTTTTAGAAGATTTAAGAAAATTAAATATCAATATTGATAAAATAATTTTTCCAAAAGCGACAGAGCATATTCAAGAGCAAATTGTTTTTATACAAACTCTTGAAGAAAAGGGCTACACATACAAAACAGCAGACGGCATATATTTTGACACATCGCTTAGAAATGATTACGGCAAGCTTGGCAATATAGACACAAAAAAACTTAAAGCAGGCGCGCGAATTAAAGAAAACAAAGAAAAAAGAAATTTCGCGGATTTCGCTCTTTGGAAATTTTCTCCGCCTCCTGATAAAATTGAAGAAAAAAGACAACAAGAGTGGAACTCTCCTTGGGGTGTTGGATTTCCGGGATGGCATATTGAATGCTCCGCAATGTCAATGAAGCATCTCGGAAAACAAATAGACATACATACGGGAGGCGTTGACCATATATCTGTGCATCACAACAATGAAATAGCGCAGACAGAGAGCGTAACAGGAAAACAATTTGTAAACTACTGGATGCACAATGAACATATCACCATTGAAGGACAAAAAATATCCAAATCTATCGGGAATACAATTTACCTGAGAAATATTATTGACAGCAATTTTTCCCCTCTTTCGTTGCGATATTGGTTTTTAACTTCGCATTATAATACGCGGGCAAATTTTACATGGGACGCGCTTGGGGGCTCTTATATCGCTTTATTTAAACTTCATAAATATCTTATTGAAGAATGCGGCGCTGAAAATGGAATTATAAATAAAGAGTATCAAAAAAAATTTCAAACATTTATAAATGACGATTTGGATACGCCTAAAGCAATAGCTCTTATATGGGATATGCTCAAAGATGATAATTTATCAAAAAAAGATAAACGCTCAACTATGCTTGATTTTGATAAAGTGTTAGGTCTCGGATTTTCGGAATCAAATAAAAAACTGCTTGAAATGTTTAAGGATAAAGGTAAAAAATTGACGGTTGGAAAACTGCCGGAAGAAATTAAAAAACTTGCGGATGAAAGAGAAAAAGCGCGCGAAGAAAAAAATTTCATAAAAGCAGATGAAATACGCGATAAGCTGAAAGAAAAAGGATATGAAATAAAAGACACAGCTCAAGGCGCTGAAATTACCGTAAAATAATTTTATAAATCGCGATAAAATAGAGTTATCCACAAAATAATACAGGTTAATCACTTTTGGTGTTTTTTTATCGCTGATGCGGAAATTTCTATTTATGATAGAATGTGTTTATTATGGCGGAAAAACAATCCCAACAAAGAAAAAATTTGCGTGTCCCTCCTCAAAATATTGATTCCGAAAAAGCTCTGCTCGGTTCTATTATGTTAAAACCAGAAATACTAAATGATATATCCGTAATTATTACAGGTAATTCTTTTTATGTGGAAAAACATCGTCTTATATATAGAACAATATTGGAACTTTTTGCTAAAAATGAGCCAGTTGATATTCTTTCAATATCGTCCCGTATGAAAGAAAAAAATATGCTAGAACAAATTGGTGGAAGAAGTTATCTTGCCGAGCTTGTGAATCTCGTGCCGTCCGCGGGCGGCGCGAAACATTACGCGGAATTGGTGCATAAAAAATCTATGATGCGCAATCTCATAAACGCGGCTGATTTTATTTCTGAACTCGGATATAATGAAACGCATGAGCTTGATGAAATGTTAGATAAAGCGGAAAAGAAAATTTATGAAGTAACCGAATCGCCAACTCTGAATAAATTTACGGAAATAAAAGATTCTCTTGGAGAAGCGTGGGAGCGGCTTGACCATCTGCATAAATCAAAAAATGAACTCCGCGGCGTTCGCAGCGGTTTTAGAGAGCTTGATACTATGCTTGCCGGCTTTCAAAAATCGGACTTAATAATTCTCGCGGCGCGGCCGTCTATGGGAAAAACGGCGCTCGCTCTTGATATAGCGCGACAGACGGCGACAAAATATAATACGCCTGTCGGAATATTTTCTCTTGAAATGAGTTCCCAACAGCTTGTGGACAGAATGCTTGCTTCGGAATCGCTTGTAAACGCATGGAAATTACGCACAGGCAATTTGACGACTGATTCGGAATTTGACCAAATACGGCAAGCTTTAGACAGATTATCCAAAGCGCCGATTTTTATAGACGACCAGCCCGCGAACAATATTCTTAAAATGCGTTCTGTCGCGAGACGGTTAAAAAGCGAACGAGGTATCGGACTTATTATAGTGGATTATCTGCAATTAATGTCTCCAACTCAAAGCAGGGGTTCTGATTCTATGGTTCAGCAAGTTACGGAAATTTCCCGCTCGCTTAAAACAATGGCGCGCGAGCTTGAAGTGCCTGTTATAGCTCTTTCGCAACTAAATAGAGCTGTGGAACAACGCCGCGATAAACCGCGGCTATCTGACCTCCGCGACAGCGGAAGCATAGAACAAGACGCCGATGTTGTGATGTTTATACATCGTGATGATAAATACAATGAGGACTCTACCAAACCGAATATTGCAGAAATTCTAATAGAAAAGCACAGAAATGGTCCTGTCGGAAAAATTGAACTTTATTTTGATGAAAAGAAAGTAACTTTTCACGACATTGATAAAAGCGGTCTTGGCGATTTTACGGAAAACACGGATGAATCTAATTCTGATTTTTAATGAATACTATCAATAAACTAACAGAATTATTTTCCAAGTTCCCAGGTATCGGTCCGCGACAGTCAAAAAGATTTATATATTTTCTGCTTACAAGAAATAATGGTTTTTTGGAAGAATTATCGCGGCTAATATCGCAGTTAAAAAAAGAAGTTATTGTATGCGATGAATGCAAACGATTTTTTGCAAATTCGTCAAATTCTAATATATGCAATATATGTGGCGATAAAAATCGCGATAATGAACTGCTTATGGTAGTTGAAAGAGACGCTGATTTTGAAAATATAGAAAGAAGCGGGGCTTATGAAGGAAAATATTTTGTGCTTGGAGGGAGAGTTCCTATACTTGAAAAGAATCCCGAACAAAAAATTCGCGCGCGCGAACTTGTAGCGGTAATCAATACGCGAATTAAAAATAAGAATCTAAAAGAAATAATACTTGCGTTTTCCGTAAATCCGGAAGGAGAAAATACGGAACATTATATTAAAAAACTTTTATCCGCAATCGCGGAAAAACATTTGCTCAAAATCTCAATATTAGGAAGAGGTCTTTCAACAGGAATTGAACTTGAATATCCGGATTCTGAAACGCTAAAAAACGCCATTAAAAATAGAATATAAAAAAAACCCATCCTCACTTTTTTAAAATGAGGATGGGGATGCAACTTTTAATCACCTCCTTTCTGTGTACTTATGCTGATAATATAGTAAAAAAGAGTTTATTTGTCAAGTTTTCCCTTCCCCAGTTCAACAATCAATTGCAACACTATGTATTAAAAAACAGGTGTTGCAATTATTTATTGAATGTTCCCTTGGAAAGATGGAAATTGTATGAAAAAAATTATTGTTTAATAAAGGAAAACCCTTTGTTGGAGATAAAGAAATATCTAATTTTTAATTTCTAATAAATTCCAAATTCCTAATAATAGTTACTTGGAATACAAAGTTATATTAAACACTCGGTGTTTAATATGTCAAATTACAAATTGCGCAAAAACATCAATTAAAGATATTAGTCAAAAATTTCCGAAAATTCTTTTTGAAATTCTTTAGAAACAAAATCGGAGTTCTCTACGGAGGCGGTATTTTGAACAGAAGCGCTAAATCTTACGCTCAACACGGAAAGCCATACTAAAAAAATAATACCGACAATAGATGCTGAAATTATAAAAGCAATTCGTCTTCTATGCGTTTCTGGTTTTTTTCGCAATCTTTCAAGTTTATCAAACATATTTGAAACTTATTAAGAATTTAATATGATGATTTCTTCTTCCTTCCCTTCCAATTCTTTCTTTTTTATTGTAAATTTATCAATCGGCTTTCCGTTTTCCACTCCGTCTTCTTTTAAAAATTCGGCAAGCGCTTTATTTTTTCCGCCATTTTCAATCTCTCCATAATGCATAGGTATTATAATCTTTGGTTCAAGCTCTACGGAAAGCGCGCGTGCGTCAAAAGCTGTTAATACGCCATTTCCTCCGATAGGCGTAAATAATATGTCAATATCTCCAAGCGCTTCTTTTGTTTTATTATTTAATTTTTTTAAACTCAATGCTCCAAGAAACACAAGATTTATTCCTTCAAGAATAATTGAGTAAATGGTATTTATTCTGTTTTGTCCGTTATACTCTGATATAGATTGAAAGCCGTTTACAAAAACTTTTTTTACTTCATATTCCCCGGGACCTGAAATAACAAAAGGTTCTTTTTCGCCGCGCGATAATTGTTCAATACCATTAAAATCTTTATCGTTTAAGCTAATAATCGCAATATCCGCGCCAAAACGCGTCGTCTTTAAGTTTGAATCTTTTGATATCGGATTTATCGCTATAGCGGTATCGCCAGATATAATCTTAAAAAATTCTCCTCCATGATATGTTATTACCATAATTTATATTATAGCAAAATAATTGCAAAAAGCTAAATCATATAGTATTATGTCGTATAGTATTATTCAAAATACTTATTTTAACAACAGCGCGAAGATTAATCCCTTTTGAAATAAAGAGGTATTTTCAGACAAAAGGATACTTGGCGCGAACAAATTATGATAATAAAAAAAGAAACTTTGGAAGATAAAACAATAAATGAAATTGACGCGGATGATATGGAAAAAGATAAAGACACAAATAATTCGTCTAAAATAAAATTAAAAAAACAAAATAGCAAAAAAGACAGCGGGATGACAAAACTCTTAAATGATACTCCTCCGCCTCCCGATGTGGGAGACCTTGTTGAGGGTCCTGTAATTGACATTGAAAAATCAAGCGTGTTTATTGACCTGCATCCGTTCGGCACGGGTATT
This sequence comes from Candidatus Campbellbacteria bacterium CG10_big_fil_rev_8_21_14_0_10_35_52, assembly GCA_002778715.1. Taxonomy (GTDB): domain Bacteria; phylum Patescibacteriota; class Minisyncoccia; order Phycocordibacterales; family UBA2163; genus UBA2163. The sequence continues at coordinate 3,941 of PFAA01000031.1, read as the reverse complement.
ATTTATGGAAAAGAATTTCTGCAAGCAAGCGATATATTGCGAAAAGTAAACATAGGAGACAATATCGCGGCAAAGATTGTTGATAAAAACACAAATAAAGACGGGTATATAGAATTGTCGCTTAAAGAAGCAAGACAAGCTCTTATATGGAATGAAGCGGAGCATGCCATAGCGAATAAAACAATATTTGAAGCGCTTATTAAAGAAGCAAACAAAGGAGGTCTTATATTGGAATGGCAAAACATACAAGGATTTCTTCCTGCATCGCAATTAAAAAGCGAACATTATCCGAAAGTTGAAGATGGCGACAAAGATAAAATTTTAAGCGAACTAAAAAAACTTGTCGGAACAAAACTTTCCGTGTCAATAATTACAGTTGACCCAAAAGACGGAAAATTAATATTCTCTGAAAAAAATCCTGAAAAAAAAGATGTGGAAAAAATAATCAATAAATATGAAGTTGGTGATGAATTAGAAGGAGAAGTAACAGGAATAGTTGATTTCGGAGTGTTTGTGAAATTAGAAGAAAATCTTGAGGGACTTGTTCACATATCTGAAATAGAATGGGGACTTGTTGATGACCCGAGAGCGTTATTTTCAGTCGGAGATAAAATAAAAGTCAAAATAATTGAAATAAAAAACAGCAAAATCTCGCTTTCTATAAAAGCTCTAAAAGAAAATCCATGGAAAGAAGCATCAAAAAAATACAAAAAGGACGATACTGTAACAGGCGTGATAATCAAATACAACAAACATGGCGCGCTTGCGTCAATTGAAGAAGGTGTGGCGGGGCTTATACATATATCTGAATTTAAAGATGAAAATGAGCTTAGAAAA
>PFAA01000031.1:0-3091 GCA_002778715.1 Candidatus Campbellbacteria bacterium CG10_big_fil_rev_8_21_14_0_10_35_52 | reverse complement strand
GCTTAGAAAAACGCTTGAGCTTGGTAAAACATATAAATTTAAAATTATTATATTTGAACCGAAAGAACAAAAAATGACATTTTCGTATCAAAAAGAAGATTAGTTTTTTAATGGTATTAATAAGCTAATTGTAAACATTCATCGCTTTCGCTCTCCCCTCTTTTATAATGAGCTCAAGCGCCTCTGTAATATTCTTAAAAACCTTTTTAAGTATATCAATTTCTTTTTTATATCTTTTTCACCCTTTGGTTTTTTAATTTTCCCTGATGGAGTAGACGGCGCTATGCCGACGCGAACGCGTATGAAATCTTTCGTCTTTACGGCGCGCGCGACCGACTCTACTCCTTTATGCCCACCCGAGCCGCGACCAAAAGAAATTTTGAATTTCCCAAGCGGCATATCAAGGTCGTCATAAACCACGATAAGATTTTCCGCTTTTTTCCTGCTTGTTACAATCACTCCCGCAGATAAACCCGACTTATTCATAAATGTTTGAGGTAAAATAAGCATTATTTTTTCTTTTCCTATTTTCCCGATTGAAACAATTGCCCTAATTTTTTTATCGGCGTTAAAAATTTTCATATCATTCTTTTTCGCGAAATGTAAAACAGAAAGAACGCCTGTATTATGACGGCTATTTTTATATTCTTCTCCCGGATTACCAAGACCGATAATGTAAAACATAATTTTATGCAAAATACAAAACACAAACCGTAAATTATAGCGATTTTATTTTTGTATTCTGATTCTATCTTTGTAGCACGGTTTTTCCTCTTGTGTCAAACGAATATTTTTAATATAATAAACGCAAATGGAACCTAAAAAAGAAAATCTGCTTAAAGAAGTCCTGAAATTTTCACTCGTTGCGATTTTAATTGTGGCGCCGATACGAATATATATAGCTCAACCGTTTATTGTAAGCGGGAGTTCAATGGAACCGACATTTCAAACAAAACAATATCTTATAGTGGACCAAATAAGCTACCGATTTGAAAAACCCAAGCGCGGTGAAGTTGTTATTTTTAAATATCCAAACAACCGGTCAATATTTTTTATAAAAAGAATAATTGGACTGCCCGGGGAAACGATAGAGATGATAGATGGAAAAGTATTTATTAAAAATAACGCTTTGCCTGAAGGATTTATTGTTAAAGAGCCGTATATAAATGAAAAGACAGACGATTTGTTCACCATAGTGCTTGGCTCTGATGAATATTTTGTTATGGGAGACAACAGAATGCATAGTTCTGACTCAAGAGTATGGGGTCCGCTTGATGAAAAGTTTATTGTCGGTAAAGCCTTTTTAAGATTATTTCCTCTAAATAAAATTGGTATAAAACCGGGACATATTGATTAATAAAGCGTATTATAATCACAAAATATGATTACGACAGAAATAGCCACAAATTCAAGACCTTCCGATGTGTTAAAAAAAGCAATGCATATAGCTTCGTATTACGGTTTTGATAATGTGGAAAAAATAGCGACTCATCAGAAAAAATATTCCGATTACCTAAAACAAAATGAAATTGAAAAATCATCGTCTCTGTCTTCCGTAAAAATAAACGCGGAGCGAATTAAAGATAATACGAAAAATCTTGAGAAAAGCGTATTTGATGACGAGATATTCTCTGCGCTTAAAATGGCTGTTGACTGCAATTTACTGCCGTCTGAACGGCCTGTATTAATTCATCATAGCAATATAGACGCAAATAATAATATGCTGAAGTTTGAACTTATAGCGACTGGTGTGAAAAATAGTATTGCCGAAGCTCTTATATTAAAAACCGCATCTGCTATTTTAGAAGAAATCGGCATTACGAAAAATTGCGTGTATATAAACAGTATTGGGGACAAGGACTCGGCTTTGCAATTTGCCCGCGAGCTTAATTTATATTTCAGAAAAAACATAAACGCTTTGCCCGCTCAAATAAGACATCTTATAAAAAAAGATATATTTAGCGTGTATAATCAATTAAACGCGGAAAATCATCAACTGCTTGAAAATATGCCCCAATCAATGGGATTTCTTTCAGATAATAGCAGAAGGCATCTTGGTGAAATAATTGAATATCTGGAAACTGGAGGTATTCCGTATAAAATAGACAATTTTCTTATAGGAAACAGCAATTATTATTCGCAAACATTGTTTGAAATACGGCAAATTCGCGATGACGAAGACGACGACATATCCATACTGGCAAAAGGCGGCCGTTGTGATGAAATTGTAAAAAATATGTTTAATATAAATGTGCCAGCGGTTGGAATAGTGTTTGAATTTGATAAAAAAGGAGTAAAAAAAAGAGAATTAAACTTATTTAAAAAAAGCAAAAAACCAAAATTTTATTTCGTGCAGCTTGGTTATGAGGCAAAATTAAAAAGTTTGCTTATTATAGATACATTAAGAAAAGCGAACATTCCCGCATATCATTCGCTTTACAATGACAAGCTCGCTTCTCAGCTCGCTATAGCGCGATATCTTAATGTTCCCTACACAATCATAATGGGCTCCAGAGAAGCGATTGACGGAACAATAATTGTCAAAAATATGAACACTCAATTTCAAAATACAATTCCCGTGAATGAATTGGTAAATTATATAAAAAGAATTATAATTTAAAAAATAATTATCAAAATGTTCAACACCGAGTGTTGAACATTTTTCGTTTTCTTGTTTTGAAATATAATAAAAGCGCCAGACCGTGTTTTTGGTATGGCGCTTTAATGATTGTAGTTACTTATTTTTTTGGGGAGGAAATAACTTTAATAATAACCACACACATATTGATATTACTACTGCTGATAAAACAGTAGCAATAACTAACATTCCAAACATTTTTTACCTCCTTTCAATTCAATAAAAGCTTGATTTTTATGAACTATAATGATAGTTTAGCATAATTAAATAGATTTGTCAATTTATTGCATAACCCCACCCATTTTTGCACTCTGCTGGTAATTTACTAACATAATACTCTGATTGATTTAAAACCGCAAATGGTGTCAGTTTGTTCTTGAACGCATAATGTACTCTCTTCTCATTGTAGAAGAGTAGGTATTCTTTCATTTTCTCATTGAAAGCATTTGTATC
>PFAA01000017.1:16692-21313 GCA_002778715.1 Candidatus Campbellbacteria bacterium CG10_big_fil_rev_8_21_14_0_10_35_52 | reverse complement strand
ATAGTAAAACTATACGAATATGTCAAACGAAAAAACTATAATTGGGAATAACATAAAGAAATACCGAAACAAGCTTGGTATTTCACAAGATGTCTTATCCAAAAGAGCAAACCTTGCTTTTCATACGATTGCCAAGATAGAAGCGGGAGCGACGCCCAATCCCACTATTGATACTGTTAAAAAAATTGCGGACGCTCTTGGCGTTTCGCTTGATGTTTTAATGAAATAATTATGGCAAATAGCAATCTTACAAACGCAAAAAAGGTGAAAAACGACGAGTTTTATACTCAGTATGGCGATATTCAAAAAGAGATTCAAGCGTATCTGGATTATAATTCCGATGCATTCCGCAACAAGGTTGTATATTGCAACTGCGACGATCCGTTTGAGAGTAATTTCTTTCGCTATTTTGTGCTCAATTTCAACAAGCTTGGATTGAAACAGCTTATCACCACCAGCTACAAGCCCTCGCCAGTAGCCAACACGCAGCTGGGGTTGTTTGGCGATGATAAAACTCTCGCAAAATCAAAAGGCCGTCCGAAGATAAATGCCAACAAATTTATTATCAACGAAGCGCGCGACATAGACGGCGACGGCGAATTCAACTTGAAGGATATTGCCAAGCAATTAAAGGCAAACAAACACAACGAATGGACGCCATTAGAAGGCGACGGCGATTTCCGCAGTGATGAATGTATAAATCTGCTTAAACAATCCGATGTAGTCGCAACAAATCCGCCGTTTAGTCTGTTTCGCGAATATGTTAAACAACTTTTTGACTACAATAAAAAATTTGTGATCATCGGTAATAAAAATTCAGTAACATATAAGGAAATTTTTCCTTTGATTAAAGAAAATAAAATGTGGTCCGGTAAAACAGAATGGTCTGGTGGACTATGGTTTGTAACAATGGATAATAGTGATGTTGATAAGGTTGTAGATGGTGTCAATATGAAAAATGTGTCTTCCGTTTGGTTTACTAATATAGACCACGGAAGACGCCACCAACCATTGCCACTTATGACAATGGAAGAAAATTTGAAATACAGCAAGCACAAAGAAATTAAAGGCAAAAAATCTTACGATAAATATGACAATTACGATGCCATAGAAGTGCCATTTACTGATGCTATCCCGAGTGATTACGATGGCGTGATGGGTGTGCCAATTAGTTTTTTGGACAAATATAATCCTGATCAGTTTGAGATTATTGGAATGGCAGAAGATAACGGCAAAGGTTTTTCTGGCGGAATTTGGGATGGTAAAAATCCTCATTGTGTCATAAATGGAGAGAATAAATTTAAGAGAATTTTTATAAAACATAAGAAGAATAAACAAAATGACTATGACAAATAATATTTTTCCAGAATTAGATGGTTGGGATGAAATTATACATCCTCATTTAACCGATAAAAATCTTGTCAGCTTAATTAAGGCAACACGGAAACTTGTTTTATCGCTTGCGAATCTTCGGTCAGCGACATCTTCGCAGTTAGGATATCTTCAGGATAAAATTGAATGTCTGCAAAACAATGTAAGTCAAGTAAATGAATCCTTCGCTCAGTTAAATGTAAATATAAAGAAAGCGGATGAATCATCTACAAAACTAGCTAGTGCATTAAATCGCTTGACTTTTGGCGGTGTACTTGTCGCAAGTGTTGGGATTTTACTTGTCCTCGTCCAGTTTCTCTTTGAAAACAAAATCTGGCCATTCTCCCACTAAAATTTTATGTAATATTCAATTAAGCAAAAAAAATATGAAAACAACTTTAAAAACTAACATCGCTATTTTATGAACAAAGATAATCAAAAAAAATCATCACTCCAAATATTTAACAACTTTGTTATTTTTCAAACGGAAAACGGCAAGGTTAACATAGATGTCTTTTTTAAGGACGATACCTTGTGGCTCACGCAAAAGAAAATGGGGGAATTGTTTGAGGTTAATGTTCCCGCCATATCAAAACATTTGGACAACATTTATGGGGATGGAGAATTAAACAAAGAGGCAACTGTTTCCATTTTGGAAACAGTTCAAGATGAGGGTGGGCGAAAAGTAAATAGAAAAGTTGAATATTTCAATCTCAATGCTATTTTAGCTGTCGGTTATCGTGTGAATTCACATAGGGCGATTGAGTTTCGAAAATGGGCATCTAAGGTGCTTCATGAATATGTGATCAAGGGCTTTGCGATGGACGATGAAAGGCTGAAGCAAATCAAGCATTTTGGTAAAGACTACTTCGATGAAATGCTTGAGCGAATTCGTGAAATTCGCATGAGTGAGCGTCGGCTTTATCAAAAGATAACCGATATTTATGCGCTTTCGGCTGATTATGACAATCAAGCGGATATTACCAAGCAATTTTTTGCCAGCGTACAAAACAAACTTCATTGGGCAATAACAGGAAAAACCGCCGCTGAAATTATTTACAGTAAAGCCGATTATAAAAAAGTTTTTATGGGAATGCAAACTTGGAAAAACGCACCGCATGGAAAAATTCTTAAAAGCGATGCGCTAATTGCAAAAAATTATTTAAACGAAGCGCGTATAAAGAGACTGGAACAGATCGTTTCTTCTTATTTGGATTTGGCGGAAACTCGGGCGCGAAATAGTCAAGTTATGAATATGAAAGATTGGGATTTGTTTTTACAACAATTTTTGAAACTTTCCAATACACCGATACTTGCCAATCTTGGTAAAATTTCCATGCTTGAAGCTAAACTTAAGGCTGAAGCGGAATATGACAAGTTTCGGATTATTCAAGATAAATTTTTTGAATCCGATTTTGATCGCGAAGTTAAACAATTATTGGATACTAAGAAAAAGAAAAAACAATATGACAAATGACAATAATTCCGGCGAGGTAATTATTTACGAAGGCGCGGACGGGGCGCCTAATATTGAGGTGCGTGTTGAGGGCGAGACGGTGTGGCTTTCGCAATTGCAACTTGTTGAACTTTTTCAGTCAAGCAAGGCGAATGTAAGCGAACATATAAAAAATATCTTTACAGAAAAAGAATTACAAAAGGAAGCAACTGTTCGGAATTTCCGAACAGTTCAAAATGAAGGAAGTCGCGGTGTTTCTAGGGATATTGAACACTATAATCTGGATATGATTATCTCTCTAGGTTACAGAATAAAGTCGGATATTGCCACTCGCTTTCGCCAATGGGCGACCGCGCGCCTTCGTGAATACCTCGTCAAAGGCTTTACGATGAATGACGAATTTCTAAAAGAGAATGGAGGGGGTAAATATTGGTATGAATTGCTTGATCGTATTCGCGATATTCGCAGTAGTGAAAAGGTTCTTTATCGTCAGGCGCTTGACCTGTACGCCACGAGTCTTGATTACAATCCCAAGGCCTTGGAATCTATTAAGTTTTTCAAAATCGTACAAAATAAACTGCATTATGCTGCCCACGGGAATACTGCTTCCGAAGTTATAATTAAGAGAGCCAATGCCGGTAAGCCATTTATGGGTTTGCTGAGTTTTTCAAATGGCGGGGTAAGTAAAAAAGATATTGTTATTGCAAAAAATTACCTTGATGAAAAAGAGTTAAAAGTGTTGAATAATATCGTCTCCGCATTTTTTGATTTGGCGGAAGTGAGGGTTATGGAACATAAGCCAATGTATATGAAAGATTGGATTGCCCAGCTTGATAAGTTGATAAGTGTTTTTGACAAAAAAGTTCTAACGGAGGCTGGATCTGTGAGTCATACCGAAGCGCTGAAAAAAGCCGAAGTGGAGTATAAAAAATTTCAAGCTAAAACGCTTTCTCCCGTCGAAAAAGCATATTTGGAAAACATTAAATTGCTGGAGAAAAAAGTAGAGAAAAAATTAAAATTATAATTTAAAAATAATATGAAAACAATTTTAAAAACCAGTATCACTGTTAAAGATATTTGCGAAGGGTTCGTCTATAACGAACTTGAAGGCAAGGGTTTGTTTGGCTTGTCCGGCAAGCTCACTATCCAGCCAGAATATCAACGCAACTACATTTATGCCTCTGACGGCGGAAAAAGAGAAATGGCTGTTATTGAATCAATACTCAAAGGCTACCCAATAGGATTGATTTATTTTAATAAAGCTTCTGAAAACAATCTGGAGGTTTTGGACGGGCAACAGCGCATCACCAGCGTTGGACGTTTTGTAACTGATAAATTTGCTATCAAAGACGAAAACGGCATGGAGCAGTATATTTTGGCGGTATAGCAAAAGACAAAAAAGACAAGATATTGGAAACTAAACTGCTCATTTATGAATGCGAAGGGACAGAAAGCCAGATAAAAGAGTGGTTTAAGACGATAAATATTGCTGGAGTTCCACTCGTCCCTCAAGAATTGTTAAATGCGATTTACTCTGGACAATTTGTGACACTCGGCAAGGAGGAGTTTAGTAATAGCCAAAATGCAAATATTCAAAAATGGAGCGCGTACATAAAAGGAAGTGCAAACCGACAGGCTTTTTTTGAGAGGGCTTTAGATTGGGCAAGTAAAGGAAATATTGATGATTACATGAGTATTCATCGCAATGACAAAAATATCAATGAGTTAAAAAAATATTTCAACACCGTCATTGATTGGGTATCTAGCGTATTTACTGACGTAGAAAGCGAAATG
>PFAA01000017.1:16066-16668 GCA_002778715.1 Candidatus Campbellbacteria bacterium CG10_big_fil_rev_8_21_14_0_10_35_52 | reverse complement strand
AAGGGATTTTTGAATTTATTTTGGGAGGTAATAACGACACAAAATTGCTTAATATTCGTATTTTTGACGAACCAACTAAAAGAGCTGTTTATAAAAAGCAGACTCGCGAAGCTGAAACTAAAAAGAAGTCAAACTGTTCACTTTGCGCCGTTGGGCATGACGCTAACAAAAGCAAGATTTGGAGTTTTGGCGAAATGGAAGCGGATCATGTATCAGCGTGGAGTAAAGGTGGTGCTACTTCAGCGAAAAATTGTGAGATGTTGTGCAAAACCCACAATCGGGCAAAAGGCAATCGGTAAAGGCGTAAAATTATGAACGACACAGATTTTCCAGAGATAAAAACTGGCAATGGTATAGATCGCGACCTTGCCGCAACAGCAAATGACCACATTAAAAAAGCGGTTATTGAGGTTAATAAACTCACGACGACCATTGAAATATTTAACAAACAATCATCAAAGCAGACGGATAAATTAGTAAAACTTACTTGGTGGATTGTCGGCTTAACTATCGTTATGGTCATCGGGTTGATAATACAAATCATTTTGGCTTTATGAACAGAACGAAAACAATGTTTTTCGCCTTTATAGGCAAAGAGCCAG
>PFAA01000017.1:4908-16055 GCA_002778715.1 Candidatus Campbellbacteria bacterium CG10_big_fil_rev_8_21_14_0_10_35_52 | reverse complement strand
AAAAAACAACATCAAGGTATTTTTGGAAATGCTAAAAATGTTTGGCATTCTATCTAAAAACCACAAACACGATATTCTACAAATTATCAATACGATTATAAAATAATCTAAATAAGCGCTTAAAGAAATTACTAAAATTGGCGGCGCGCCAGCTAACGCTGGCACAAATTCCGTCGGCGTTCAAAGCGAAGCCCCGCCGCCACAGGCAGTGAAATACATTTGAACTATCTTAAGTATTCTGCAAATTAATAATTATAATTTATTAAAAGGGCTCATAGTAAAGTGGTATTACACGGCATTCGCATTGCCGAGTCCTGGGTTCAACTCCCAGTGAGTCCACAGTAAAAAATTTGGGCTCGTAGCTTCTCATACCATAAAGCTTTGCTTTAGTTACGAGGCAAGCATTTAGCGCTCACAATTTTCGGGTGATTAGCTCAGTTGGTTAGAGCGTTACATTGACATTGTAGAGGTCTCTGGTTCGAGCCCAGATACTGGTGGGCGTGTTTGACGAAATCCGAACCTATTTTGAACGAAACTGACCGTCTCCGCTCTGGCGGAACGCTCGGGCGCGGCGGAAATTTTTTGCGGCTACAAATGTCAGGTACAGAGTGTTTCAAAAATCCCGGAATGTTGGTATACTGAAATATAAAGTCAAAAGGTCGCTTACTCATAAAAAACTATTAAACCATGAAAAATATTTATATCATAATCATTATAATCCTACTCATTGTCGGGGGTTTATTTTTACTGCGACAACAACCTTCCAAGGACACACTCAACATGTTAGCGTGGATCGGCTATGAAGAGCCAGAACTCATAAAGCCGTTTGAAGAACAGTATAAGGTTAAAGTTAATGTGAAAACATATATCGGCGGCGATCAGATGTTTACATTACTAAGTCAGTCTAAAAATCAATATGATGTAGTGATTGTTGATCCAGAATTTATTGAAAAATTATATGGTGCCGGCAGATTATCGGAGCTGGATACAACAGACTATAATTTTAACGATTATCTTGAGCCTTTCCGAAAATTCCCACTCGCTTGGATCAATAATAAGCTCTATGCCGTTATCGTACGATTTGGATCTAATGGTTTGGCATACAACACAAAATATTTATCTCAAGATGATGTCAGTAGCTATAATGTCCTTTGGGATCAAAAAGTAAAAGGGAAAGTTGGCATTTGGGATTGGTATTTACCTTCAATGGGCGTCATAAGTAAATATTTAGGTTTTGATGAGCCATACAAATTGAGTGAAGGCGAATTCCAAAAGTTGCGTTCTGCTGTTTTATCATTAAAGCCACAGGTTGCCGCAGTTCATCCAAATCCAGCAGAAATTAAAGCGGCATTAGCAGTAGAACAGACTTGGATTGTTCCTGCGGCAGGAGAATGGATTGTGGCTGACCTTCAAGCCGATGGATATCCTATAGACTGGACTGTGCCAAAAGAAGGGGGAATTATGTGGATCGAGGCGCTTGTCATACCTACTGACTCCCAAAATATTGCATTAGCAAAAAAGTTTATTCAGTATATGCAAACCCCTGAAGCGCAATCTCAACTAATGTGGAGAAAGGCATATAAATCAGCCGCACCCAACACAAAAGCAATTAGTCGTCTTGATGAAACTCAGCAGGATACGCTTCACCTGCATAATGCACAAGAAGCCATTGATCTGGTAAATAAACTGTCGGTACGGATGCTTCCGGTAAATCAATCCGAAGCAGAATGGCAAAAAGTGTGGCAGGAGTTTAAAACACGCTAATACAATATGACGAATAAGAGAATTGGTCGCAATCCATATTTTCCTTATAGTCTGCCATTTCTTTTGTGGCAAGCTTTGGTTTTTGTTATCCCTTTGTTTTTTCTGATTGTTATAAGTTTTTGGGAGATTCGTGAGTACCGTCTTATTCCAGTTTTTACCTTTCAAAATTATTCTGAGCTTCTCTCCGCATGGCAGTTTTATCTGGTCATTGGGCGCTCGTTGTTTTTTTCTTTTATGGTTGCTTTATCGACTATTATATTTGGTGCAGCGATTGCATATGGGCTAGTCTTTTTTGTGAAATCTAAGGTAAGAAGTTTGATTTTAGCTCTTATCATCATTTCTTTCTTATCCAATAATATTTTACGTGCCTTTGGGTGGCAAATTATATTTGCCGGATCAATTCTTTTCTCTCCAGTAGCAATGATCGTTGGATACATTTCTCAACTGCTTCCCATCTCGGTTGTTATATTTTCATGGCGGCTTGCAAATATAGATAGAGATTTAATTCAAGCGGCCGCTAACCTCGGGGGATCGGAAAAAATCAGATTCCTTAAAATTATTTTGCCGCTTAGTTCCTCCTATTTCCTTGCTAGTTTTGCTATCACTTTCTATCTTTCTCTTTTTGATCCCATTATTGCTACTGTCGTTGGCGGAGGGAAAATCTATACCTTTTCGCTCTTTGTTATGGACATGTTAAAGATCGATAACTGGCCAATCGCCGCGAGCGCCTCGGTTATTGTTATGCTCATAACTTTGATTCCACTCTTTGTATTTTGGAAGTATGTAGCTCGTAAAGAAACCTATGCATAATAAAAACCTGAAAAACATTTTTTGGTGGTTTATTATTTCGGTGGGAATAGTAATTTTATACCTCCCGCTTTTGGCAAATCTAATCTTTTCATTTCACCAACGACAGTTTATCAGCTATACTCTTGAATGCTGTACATTTCAATGGTGGAAGGGAGCTTTAGCTGATCCACTTTTTATATCCACTATTTTTAACAGTATCTTGTTAGGATTGCTCTCCAGTTTTTTTGCAATTCTTATTGGGCTAGGTATGGGATTTTTCCTCTATCGTATTCCTGCCGTAAGAAATCGTCTGTTATTTTTTTTATTTATTCCAGCCATCACCCCTCCACTCCTTGCCGCATTTATATTCCTTCTCACACAAAACTTTATGCAAATCAATCCCTCACTTCTCTATGTAATGTTTGCGCACGTAGCTGTTTTCTCTCCAATAGTAGTTATTCTGCTGCTTAATAAATTTCTTACACTTAATCCCGATTTAGAATCAGCCTCAAAGAATTTAGGGGCGAGCACATTTCAAAGTTTTCGTTCGATTTTTGTCCCATTACTGTTCACAGAGATTGTCGGAACATTTTTGATAGTCTTACTTATGTCATGGAATGAATTTACTATTGTCTGGTTTGTTGGCGGAACACAAAAAACACTCTCGGTGGCAATTTGGACTATGCTAGGGTCGCAAGTTACGCCCGAGGCCTATGCGATTGGATCATTTTTAACTATAATTTCGATTATTATTGCAGCTATTGGCTTAAAAATTTATCGCATAAAAGAGATTTTATAATAAGTTTATGTCTTTTATTCTTTCACTACAAAATATCTCCAAATCATTTACCGGTAAACAAGTTTTGAATCGCGTTTGTTTGGATATAGAGGAAGGAAAATTTGTGACCATCCTCGGTCCTAGCGGCAGTGGCAAAACTACTATCCTAAAAATTATTACAGGTGTGGAAAATTCAGACGAAGGCCAAGTTTTATTCAAGGGCAATGATATTACAGAGCTTGAGCCTCAAGAGCGCAGAATACCCATGGTGTGGCAAAATCTTGCTCTTTTTCCCCACCTTGATGTGGAGAAGAACATTATATTTGGCTTAAAATTACGAAGTCTCGGTGATGATGAGATAAAATCTAAACTTGTTACAATGCTTGACTTATTGTCTATTTCTCATCTGAGGGGTCGCGACATTCATTCTTTAAGTGGGGGCGAAAGACAAAGAGTAGCCTTGGCAAGAGCCATTATACTTAATGAACCAATTATCCTTCTCGATGAGCCGTTTACAGGGTTGGATTATGACACAGCAGCAAAAATTCAATTGGAATTGAAGAAAGTACAACGAGAGTTGAGCATAACAATTTTGATGGTTACCCATCACCAATATGAGGCATCAGTGCTCTCAGATAAAATTGCTATTCTCCACGAAGGTATTATTCAACAGTATGGGACCCCACAAGATATTGCAACAAATCCTAAAAATACATTTGTAGAAAACTTTGTTAAGAAAGCAGATATATTTTTCCATCCAGAAGACGGCCAAGCAAGAAGGAGAGCAGACGGGTAAAAAGCGTGATGGGGTGGGAAGCGGCTCTGCCTGCGCGTCAGCGCAGAGCAAAGCCCGCAAAAATTTCATTCCTTAATGGAAGAAATTTTTTGCGCGCCCACGAAATAAAAAAGAGAGATAGCGGCGAAAAAGTTTTTGGCCTCCCGCGAGGGCGGGTCAGTTTCCCTCAAAAAAGGTTCATGCAAAGTTTAAAATATCCTGCCAAATTGAATACGCCATACGCGTGGCGTATTTAATTTTGGTGGCGAAATATAAAAACCAACTTGCCTTATACGGGCAGTTTTTATTTTTTGAGTATTTTTTGTGGACATTACCACTAATACTTGCAAAAAATGATATTTTTGGTATTATGATAAAAGGTATGATTACAAAGAAAAAGAAAGAAAAAATAATAAAAGAGACGCAAATTCACGACAAAGACACAGGGTCTCCAGAGGTGCAGGTTTCAATTCTTACAAAAAGAATAGAAGAACTCGCAAAACACCTTAAAAAAAACAACAAAGACAGGCATCCGCGCCGCGGACTTTTAAGTATGGTTGCCGCTCGCAGAACGCATTTAAAATATTTGGAGAAAAAAAACAAAAAACGATACAATTCTCTCATTAAAAAGCTTGGATTAAAAAAATAACGCTCAGTTTTATGCAGAAATATATTTATGTCTATAATTAAACATAAGAACCAACGAGTTGGTATTTTTATAGATACGCAAAATCTTTATCATAGCGCTAAAAATTTATATAAATCAAAAGTAAGTTTTGGCAATGTTATAAAAGACGCGCTGGCGGGACGCAATCTTATTCGGGCAGTCGCGTATGTTGTAACAACAGAATCCGGAGAAGAAAGCGGTTTTTTTGAAGCGCTCGGAAAACTTGGCATTGAAATAAAAAGCAAAGAACTGCAAATATTTTTTGGAGGCGCGAAAAAAGCCGATTGGGATGTCGGGATTGCGATTGACGCCGTAACTATGGCGCCTAAATTAGACACTATTGTTATAGCGACAGGAGATGGTGATTTTATTCCACTCGTTGAATATTTAAAAATGAAAGAAGGATGCCAAGTTGAAATAATCTCTTTTGGTCGTTCATCGTCGGGCAAACTTCGCGATGCGGCAGATGATTTTATTGATATGTGCGAAAACCCAAGAAGATATTTATTGGGATATAGAGGAAGATAATAAATTGAAAAACAATTCTAATTTGTTAGAATTGATATAATGGCAGAAGAAGAAATACAATTTCAACAAACTCCAAATACATCATCACCACGAAACAATTTTAATCCTTTGCAAAAACAGGATGTCTATAGCGACGCGCGTGAAAAAATAGAAATCAAACCGCAAAATCAAAATTCACCATCATCAATACCAACACAGCCGCCGCCACCGCCGTCAACGCAAATATATGAAAAGCAGAATCATCAGGCATCTCAAGATAATATAGACGCTAATGAGCAAAAATATAAAAATAAAAATAAATTTGATAAATATAAAGAAACATCCGTAAAACCGCTTCGCACATATAAGGACGATATAGCAAACGCTATGAAAAATCGCAAGGGTTCATTTGTGGGTATTATAACCGCTGAAAACGACAGGAATGTTAAAAATAAAGAAAAAATAGAAAACAAAAAAAATTATTCTTCAAAAGAATATGTCAAAAAGGCAAGCATTGTTATTTTAAGCGCTACTCTTATTGTATTTGGAGTTAGCGCTCTTTTTTATTTTTATGGGAAAAGAAAAAGTGATATAGTGGAAATACAGCCAAAAATAAAGTCAATTATATTTGCGGACGAAATTGAAGAATTTGAGATTACCGATTTGTCAAGAAGGCAGATTTTAAGCGGACTTTCTTTTATTAAAAAACAAACGACTCTTCCCGAGAGTAAAATAAAAAATATTTCTATTGTCAAATCCACAGAAGATAAAAGCGGAGCAGTGGATAAAAAATTAATAAGCTCCGTAGATTTTTTGAATTCAATAGAAGCGCGCGTTACCGCGTCGTTTATCCGTTCTCTTGAAACTGTTTTTATGCTTGGTATTCATATATTAAGAAGCGGCAGTCAGCCGTTCTTGATTTTGAAGACAAGTTTTTATGAAAATAGTTTTGCGGGTATGTTACAGTGGGAAAGCGATATAAAAGAAGACCTCGCTCCTTTATTTAATGTTTTAGACACGAATACAGAAAAAGTTAATCAAGAGGATGATACGAATAAGGCGGTATTTTCCGCAATAACATTTAATGACGCGGTTATAAAAAATAAAGATGTGAGAATTTTAAAAAACAAAAATAGCAAAACACTGCTTATGTATTCATTCTTGGATAAAAATACTATTGTTATAACAACGAACGAAAATACTTTCAACGAAGTATTTACAAGATTTAATTCATCGAGAATACTTCAATAGTTTTAGGCAAATATATTTTATATTGAGGAGTGTATTAAATTAAGTTACCATACGCATATGATTAAAAACAAAAAACTTATTGTCGCCAACTGGAAAATGAACCCGACAACTTTAGCAGAAGCCAAAAAACTTTTTGAAGGTATTAAAAAGACAGCAAGCAAAGTCAGAAACACGCAGACCGTTATATGCCCTCCTTCCGTGTATTTATCTGAACTTAAAAAATTTTATTTCGGACATAAGATAGCTTTTGGCGCTCAGGATGTATTTTGGGAAAAGGATGGTCCTTATACTGGAGAACAGTCGCCAGAAATGATAAAAGATATTGGAGCAAAATATGTAATCATAGGACATTCAGAAAGAAGAGAGCGAGGAGAAACAAATGAAATGGTAAATAAAAAAGTTATTGCTTCTTTAAAAGAAGGATTAAATGTAATTTTATGCATAGGAGAAAAAGTAAGAGATTTACAAGCGCTTTATTTAAAATTTTTGGAAGAAGAGATACGAAGCGCTCTTTTAGGAGCGCAAAAGAAAAATATTCATAATCTAATTATCGCGTATGAGCCGATATGGGCAATAGGCAAAACAGCCGATAATGCTATATTTCCTCATCAAATGCATGAAATGTATATTTTTATAAAAAAAATAATCACAGGATTTTATGATAAAAAATTGGCATTTTCCGTGCCAATTCTCTATGGCGGTTCCGTTGAATCTTATAATGCGGAACTTCTTCTTACGCAAGGAGAAGCTGACGGATTTTTAGTTGGGCATAATTCGCTTAATTCAAGCAAGTTTGGCGAAATTCTGAAAATTGCGGATAATAGTTAGAATAAATATGAAATTAAAAGACATAAGAGAAGTTAATAATCTTCAGGGAAAGAAAATTTTTTTGCGGAGCGATTTGAACGCTCCGATTAAAGACGGCGAAATCACGGATGATTTTAGATTAAGATGCGCTCTAAAAACAATTAATTTTTTAAAAGACAAGAGCGCGAAGATTATTCTGGCAGGACACCTTGGAATAGACCCAAAAAATTCTTTTCTGCCGATATATAAATATTTACAAAAATATTTTCCCATTTTTTTTACAGGCGAAGTGTTTGGAAAAAAGACAGATGACGCTTTAAACAATCTTAAAGACGGCGAAATAGTTTTTCTTGAAAACTTGCGTTCAAACAATGGTGAATCCGCGAATGATGAAAAATTTACAAAAAAACTCGCATCCTTTGCCGATATATATGTAAATGACGCTTTTTCTGTTTCTCATAGAAAGCATTCATCTATTGTCGGCATTCCGAATTATTTACCAAGTTACGCAGGTATTCTGTTACAAGAAGAAATTAACGCCCTTTCAGACGCGCTAATTCCGCAATCGCCGTCTTTATGTATTTTGGGAGGCGTAAAATTCAAAACAAAAGAACCTCTTATACGAAAGTTTTTATATATATACGATACGGTATATGTTTCAGGCGCGCTTGCCAATGATTTTTTTAAGGCGCGGGGCTTTAATGTTGGAAAGTCATTAATATCGGATAATTACGCAGATATTAAAAATTTAGCGGAAAGCGAGAAAATTATAATTCCTTCCGATGTAACGGTTGAAAATAACAACGGCGTATTTATAAAAAAACTACAAGATATATCTGATGAAGATAATATAACAGACGCTGGAACGAAGAGTGGCAAACAGCTTGCCGAGCTTGCGCGAAATTCAAAATTTATTCTTTGGAACGGCACGCTTGGAGAATATGAGCGCGGATTTATAAAGCAAACAGAAGTATTGGCGCGCGCGATAGCAAACAGCTCGGCAAGAACGCTTATAGGAGGAGGCGATACGATAGCGTCAATAAATCATCTCAATTTATTAAATAAGTTTTCATTTGTCTCAACAGGCGGAGGCGCTATGTTGCAATTTCTTTTAGACGGAACAATGCTCGGTATAGAAGCACTCAAACAATCAGCGAGAGAATATAATATGAAATGAAATATCGCGTATAATTTTACAATTTTGCTCTTATTTTTTCCGCGTTTTTTTCAAAATCATTTTTATCTCCTTTTGCTTCGCGCGAATTTGGAAAAATCCAAGTATGCGCGTGATGGATTTCATCACCCATAACTTTTGACCAAACAGCGTCCGTGCCGAATACGCCTTGGATGGCTTTTGCGATTTTTTGCGCCACAGCCGAGTAATCGCAGTAATTTGGTTTATGCTCTCCGCATACCGGCATATCCCATATCCATCTGAAATGTTTCTTTGGAATTAATTGCGTATGTCCGGGCGATTGCGGATTGATATCTAAAAACGCGAGAAAATACTCATCCTCATAGATTTTATGCGATGGAATTTCTTTATTTATTATTTTACAAAACAAACAATCATTCATATGCATATATTATATGATAATATAAATTTATGTCTAAATATTTTGTTCGCGAAAAAATATCAGAAAACGACTTATATGAGTTGAAAGAATACCCGGAGCTTATGCAAGAACTTCTTTTTTATCGTGGCGTAAAGACGGCAAATAAAGCCAATGAATTTCTTAATCCGAATTATGACGACCATATACACAATCCGTTTCTTATGAAAGATATGGAAAAAGCAGTCAAAAGAATTCTCTCGGCAGTAGACAAAAAAGAAAAAATTATAATTTATAGCGATTATGATTGCGATGGAATACCAGGCGGGGTTATACTTTATGATTTTTTCAAAAAAATAAAATATGAAAATGTAAAAAATTATATTCCCCACAGGCATAAAGAAGGATACGGTTTTCACAAATCAGCGATTGAAGAATTCGCGAAAGAAAGAGTGAGATTGATAATCACCGTTGATTGCGGCATTACTGACGCAAATTCCGTTGACCGCGCGAATGAGTTGGGAATAAATGTGATAATAACCGACCATCATCTTCCCGCTGGTGAATTTCCGAACGCATATGCGATTATCAATCCAAAACAAAATAATGATGAATATCCATACAAAGATTTATCCGGCGCGGGCGTCGCTTTTAAGCTCGCGCAAGGAATTATAAAAAGAGGCGATTTTGATATAATAGACGGCTGGGAAAAATGGTTGCTGGATATGGTTGCCATCGCGACAGTCGCTGATATGACGCCGCTTCTCGGCGAGAATAGATGCCTCGCTTATTACGGCATAAAAGTCCTTCGCAAATCACCGCGCGTAGGTCTTATGAAATTATGCAGAAAGATAAAAATCAATCAACAGCAAATAAATGAAGACGATATTGGTTTTATGCTGGCACCACGCATCAATGCGGCGTCTCGTATGGATATGCCGTATGACGCGTTTAAACTTTTTATTACCAATGATGAAATACAGGCGGATGAGCTTTCTGATTATTTAAATAAAATAAATAATGAACGAAAAGGAATTGTCGCGTCAATCGTAAAAGAAATTAAAAAAAGAATTGAAAATCTTGCCGAAATAAAAAAAGTGATTGTAATGGGCAATCCTCTCTGGAGGCCGACGCTTTTAGGACTTGCCGCAAATTCTATTGTTGATGAATACGAGAAGCCCGTATTTTTGTGGGGGAGAGATGGCAGAGATATATTGAAAGGGTCATGTCGTTCGGACGGCAGTGTGAATCTTGTAAAGATGATGGAAATGGTTAAAGAAACCTTTATCGCTTTTGGAGGACATGCTTATTCTGGCGGCTTTTCTATTACAAATGAGAATATTTATTTTCTTGAGGATATATTAAATAAATCTTACATAAAAGCCAAAGAAGAACATAATTGCGATAATGAAGAGGCGTATATAGATAAAAGATTGGAAATTGACGATATAAATTGGAATACATACGGAATAATTGAACAACTTGCTCCGTTTGGTTTGGGAAATCCAAAACCATTGTTTCTTTTTGAAAATATTAAGATTGCAGAAATAAAACATTTCGGAAAAGATAAAAATCATTTACAGCTTGATTTTAAAAAAAATGACAATAAAATAATTTCCGCCATAGGTTTTTTTAAGAACAATGAAAGTTTTGACGCGCTTCTTGAAAAAGGAGAAAAAATCAATTTGATTGCGTCAATTGAAAAATCCACATTTCGCAATTTTCCCGAATTGCGTTTAAGAATAGTTGATATATTGTAAATTACAAATTCAAAATACAAAGCGTCAAAGGACAAACAAATTTTTAATTCCTAATTCCTAATTTCTAATAAATTACAAATACCAAAATGCAAATTAATTATTGTTTGAAGAGCAAAAAATTTAGTGCTATTGTTTATTTATGAAAGAAAAAATTATTATTTTTACAGACGGAGGAGCGAGGGGAAATCCGGGCCCTGCTGGAATAGGCGTCGTGATTACCGATGGCGCGGGGAAAGTTTTGAAAGAAGTGTCGGAATTTCTCGGCAATGCGACAAATAATTTTGCGGAGTATGAAGCGGTTATAATAGGACTTCAAACGCTTAAAAAATTATTCAATAAAGACAGATTAAAAGAATTAGATATTGAAGTAAAATTAGACAGTCAGCTTGTCGCATATCATCTCTCTAGAAAATATCAGATAAAAGAGGAAACACTCTTTCCGCAGTTTATAAAAATTCACAATATGCAGGTAAAAGATTTTTCAAAAATAAAATTT
>PFAA01000017.1:2043-4881 GCA_002778715.1 Candidatus Campbellbacteria bacterium CG10_big_fil_rev_8_21_14_0_10_35_52 | reverse complement strand
TCCGTCGGGATTTTATTTCGCTCCTTTTTTGATTTCGGGTTTTCATTTTCAATTTTTTTAATCGCGCTATCAGGCGCGCTTTTCTTTTTATATTATATATTTTATCGCAAATTATTTTCAGCGGAAGTGATTATAATCGCTCTTTTTATATTATCCGCAGGTCTTGGTATTTTGCGGTTTGATATCGCTGATTTAAATAAAGGAAATCCCGCGCTTGACGCTCTTGTCGGGCGAGAAATTGACGCGGAGGGTATTGTCGTAGATGAGCCGGATGAAAGAGAAAATAATACGAAATTAATCGTTAATTTTGAAAATATAATTTCTTCTGTTCGCGGTGAAGTCAGCGGCAAAGCGATAATAACGGCGGATATTTATCCTAAATTTTCATACGGAGACAAAATTCATATTAAGGGAGAACTCCAAAAACCGAAAAATTTCGCAGAAAATGATGGAAAAGTTTTTGATTATGTTTCATATCTTTCAAAAGATGAAATTTTTTATCAAATGTTTTATCCAAAAATTGAATTGATTGAAAGCGGAAATGGAAATATAGTGAAACGAGCGTTGTTCGCGTTCAAGAGTTCTTTTCTTGAAAGGGTTGGTAGAGTAATCCCCGACCCTCAAGCGTCTCTGCTCGGAGGTCTTGTCGTGGGAGCAAAACAGTCGCTCGGAGAAAAACTTCAGGATGATTTTAGAAAAACTGGAATTATACACATTGTTGTTCTCTCCGGTTACAATGTAACAATAGTCGCAGAGGCGATAATGCGTTTATTTTCATTCCTCCCTTATATTTTTGGAATTTCAATCGGCGCGATTGCTATAATATTTTTTGCAATTATGACAGGAGCTTCCGCCACAATAGTCCGCGCTTCAATTATGGCTCTTTTAGTCTTACTCGCTCGTTCAACCTCAAGAACTTACGCGATAACACGGGCGCTTTTTATAGCTGGATTTTTTATGTTATTGCATAATCCGAAAATTTTAGCGTTTGATTCTTCTTTTCAGCTTTCTTTTATGGCGACAATAGGGCTTATTTATTTAGCGCCAAAAATTGAAAAATATTTTCATCTAATTCCGACAAAATTTCAACTTCGCGAATTTGCCGTCGCGACAGTCGCGACGCAGATATTTATTTTGCCGCTTCTTTTATACAAAATGGGGACACTGTCGCTCTCGGCGCTTCCCGTGAATCTTCTTATACTTGCATTTATTCCAATCACAATGCTTTTTGGATTTTTAACCGGTATGGTCGGTTTTGTGTCAACACTTCTTTCTTTTCCGTTTGCTTTTGTAACAAATATGCTTCTGACCTATCAGCTTAAAGTGGTGGACATATTCGCGTCTATTCCGTTTACGGCGATTGAAATAAATTATTTTCCCATATGGGTGGCAATTTTAATCTACGCTATATACGGATTATTTATGTGGAGATTGTCCGCGCGCTCTTAAATCTTTTCTCCGCAACGCTCCAATTGATGTTATTAAGAAAAGCGTCAATGTATTTTTCTTTTTCGTTTGGCAGATAATCAACCATAAAGCTATGCTCCCACATATCCATAGCGAGTATGCAAGGAAGTCCGGCTAATACTCCGAGCTCGTGAACGCTTATCCATACGATGTGAGGAACTCCGCCTTTAATGTCATAGTAAAAAACAGCCCAGCCAATACCTCGGCTTTTTCCAACCGTTTTGAAATGTTCTATAAAATTTTCAAATGAACCATATTTCTCCGACACTATTTTTACAAGTTCAGAATTAGGATTTATTTCTTTAGCGCCTCCTTCAAGCTGTTCAAAATAATATTCGTGCATACGCATACCGTTAAACTCAAAACTAAACCGCCGACGCAATTCCGCGATCGCATACGCATTTTTTTCTTTATCGGTGTTTTCAAATTCGCGAATTTTTTCACGAATAAGATTTGTATGTTTTACATATCCCGCATAAAGTCCAATATGCGCCGCGATTTGTTTTTCCGAAATACCGTTTAATTTAGAAATATTAAATTTTTGTTCCTGATATTGCATACAAGCATATTATATCCTTTTTTAGGAAAAAAGTAAGAAAAATTTATTTAATATGAAATCTAAAAGTAATATAACGCAGATATCATACACTAATTTGTAATTTATAATTTTATGTTAAATTTGCTACACTTTTTCTATGCGCTTTATGCAATCTCTCAAGCTAAATATAAAATGGTATCTTCTTGCCACGCTCTTCTTGGCTAACTTTTTTATATGGAATAGCATTTTTATTGAAACACGAAATAAAATTCTTACAGTTGCTTTTTTGGACATCGGGCAGGGAGATGCTATTTTTATAGAAGCGCCAAACGGCAATCAGGTTTTAATTGATGGCGGAGCGAACAAATCGGTCTTAAGGCAATTAAGCAAAGTGATGCCTTTTTACGACCGCTCTATTGATGTTGTGATAGCGACACATCCAGACAAAGACCATATCGGCGGACTTCCCGATGTTCTGCGGAGATACGCTGTTGATTTTATTTTAGAATCCGGAGCGAAAAACGACACGGGAATATCGCGCGCTTTTGAGAGCGTGATTTCGCAAAATAAAATTAAGAGAATTTTTGCCAAAAGAGGAATGGTTGTAACGCTTGATGACGGCGTATTTCTGAACATTTTATTTCCGGACAGAGATGTTTCCGATGTTGAAAGCAATACAGCGTCTATTGTTATTCAACTTGTTTATAAAAATACGGAGTTTATGCTCACGGGAGATTCACCGAAAATGATTGAAGAATATCTTGTTTTTCTTGACGGAGAGAAACTGCGAAGCGATGTTTTGAAAGCGGGGCATCACGGCTCTAAAACATCAT
>PFAA01000017.1:0-2031 GCA_002778715.1 Candidatus Campbellbacteria bacterium CG10_big_fil_rev_8_21_14_0_10_35_52 | reverse complement strand
AAAATATTCTGTAATTTCAGCGGGAGTAAATAATAGTTACGGGCATCCTCATAAAGAAGTGATTGAAATGCTAAATCAATTTAATTCGGTAATATTGAACACGCAAGATAGAGGAACGATTATTTTCAAGTCGGACGGGGAAAGTGTGAATTATTAAGTTTTGGGATAACAACTTGACTTGGTATGTACAAAGTATATACTATCATTATTATGAATACAAGTGTTATAAACATAAAAACAAACCCCAAAGTTAAAGCTGATGCTCAAAAGGTCGCCAATGATCTTGGCTTTAGTTTGAGCGCTCTCATAAACGGATATTTAAAACAACTTGTAAAAACAAAAACGGCGCACTTTAGCTTAAGAGAGAAAACTCCCAGCAAGTATATGATTGACGCATTAAGAGAATCGGAAAGAGATATTAAAATGGGAAATTGCAGAAAATTCGTCAACTCAAAGGACGCTGTTTCTTTTTTAGACAAGATTATAAATGAAGATAAAAATTAGTTATTCAAATCAGTTTATAAAAGATTTTAAAAACACACCATTTGAAATTCGTGTCGCTTTTAAGGAAAGATTGGAGATTTTCATAAAAGATAAGTTCAACCCTACACTAAACAACCGCAAATTAAATGGCAAATTAAAAAATTACAGAAGTATAAATATTACAGGAAATTGGAGAGCTATATTTTCCGAAAATGACAAAGATGAAGAAATCATCTTTCACTTAATAGGAACGCATAGCAAACTCTATAAAAAATAAAAATCTTTTTGTTATTTGTTTTCTTCTTTACCAAGAAGCCGACAGCTGTTAGTTAAGAGCTGTTTTAAATAAGCCCTGCTTTTTTGAGAGTGGCGTAAGCGCCGTTTTTTTTGATTGTTTTTAACGCTTTTGTTGAAAGTTCAAGAGTTATGTTTTTTTTAAGCTCGGGGATATATATTTTCTTTTTCTGAAAATTCGCGTATCTTCTTACATTTCCAACAGGGTTAAATTGTGTAGCGCGAACGCGGTTGCTGTATCTTCCCGCAATTTTAGAACTCTTTTGAGTTATTGGGCAAATTTTCATAAATAAAAAATTAAAAGTCAAAAACACAAAATAATAATATAGTATTTTTTTATTGTTATTTCGCGTTTTTATTTATTTTATACTTTATATTTAAGCTATGTTATCATTAAACTCTAAATTAAGCAAATAAAACAATTTTTTCATATTTATGCCCGATTTTATTTTTATAATAATAATACTTATATTTTCTATTGTTATTCATGAAGTTTCGCACGGTTATGCCGCGAACGCTTTAGGAGACCCAACGGCGCGATTCGCAGGACGGCTTACGCTCAATCCGCTTAAACATCTTGATTTAACTGGTTCTATTATAATTCCCGCTATTTTGATTTTGACGCAAGCGGGATTTATATTCGGCTGGGCAAAGCCCGTTCCTTATAATCCGTATAATCTTCGTAATCAGCGATGGGGAGAAGCGATTGTGGGAGGAGCTGGTCCTGCTGTGAATTTTTTAATAGCGATTATTTTCGGTTTGCTTATTAGATTCGGCATAGCGTTTGAATTTTTATCCGCGCCATTCATTCAGATTGCGAGCATTGTCGTATTTGTCAACATCTTTCTTGGATTTTTCAACCTCATACCATTTCCGCCGCTTGACGGTTCAAAAGTATTCGCGTCCATTTTGCCGTCCAAGCCGGCGGAAAGTTATAGAAAATTTATGGATATATCAATGAAATACGGATTTGCCGCGATTTTTGGCTTTTTATTTTTATTTATATTCATATTCGGTCCTATTTTCGCGCGTTTTATTTCCTTTATTTTCTTTCTTATTACCGGCGCGCGTTTCTTTTAAAGCAAATTCTATCAATCAAGTATGTCAACAAAAATATCTTTTCTGTTCGCGAAAAATGGCATATTAAGGTCCGACCTTGATATTTATTATAATAGATTCCAGACTTGTTTCCCGCACTGATTTTGAAAACGCTGAAGAAGAAATCGCAAAGAAGAAAGAAGACGGTTCAATAAT
>PFAA01000010.1:12546-13103 GCA_002778715.1 Candidatus Campbellbacteria bacterium CG10_big_fil_rev_8_21_14_0_10_35_52 | reverse complement strand
GTTTTTTATTTTGTTTAATCGCGTCTTTTATTTTTCGCGATGTTTCAGGCATTATCGGCTCAAGCATTTCTGCGATTGAATATAATTTCATTACGATATTTTTTATAATATCCAGCCCTTTTTCTTTATCATCCTTTACAACGCTAAACGGCTTTTCTTCCTGAATATATTTGTCCAGATTACCAATTTGATTCCACACAAAATCTGCCGCTTTATTTATTTCAAAATTATCTAATGCGTCTTTTATTTCTTGCGGTATTTGCGCGTCATAAACCTCAATTGGACTATCAATATAAATCTCAGCGAGTTTCATAATTCTTGCCGTTAAATTTCCTATGCCATTTGCCAAATTCGCATTATATATATCTTTAAATTTTTCCATTGTAAAATCGCTGTCCTCAAAAGAATTGATGTGGCGGGCAAAATAATATCGCAAAGCGTCAGTTCCATAATCTTTTATAATATCTGACGGGTCTATAACATTTCCAACGCTTTTACTCATCTTCTGTCCGTCAACCGTAATAAATCCGTGAATTATAATCTGTTTTGACGGCGGT
>PFAA01000010.1:1203-12534 GCA_002778715.1 Candidatus Campbellbacteria bacterium CG10_big_fil_rev_8_21_14_0_10_35_52 | reverse complement strand
ATCCGGCCAGCCGATCGCTGATATGTAATTTACAAGAGCGTCAAACCAAACATACATTATATGTTCATCATCATCCGGCACCGCCACCCCCCAAGGCATTTTTGATTTGAGACGCGATATACTAAAATCTTTTAGACCTCGCTTTACAAATTTTTTAATTTCATTAAATCTAAAATCGGGAACGACAAAATACGGATTTTTTTCATAAAATTCCAAAAGCGGCTTTTGATATTTTGAAAATTTAAAAAAATAATTTTCTTCTTCAATAATCTCAATCTTTTGGTTAGGATGTTCTGGACAGCGATTATTTACAAGTTCGGAATCGGTTTTTTCCATTTCGCATCCGATGCAATATTTTATTTTATATAATTTTTTATAAATATCGCCTTTCGCGAAACTTTTCTTCCAAAATTTTTGCGCGGATTTTTTATGATGACTGTCTGTTGTTCGTATAAAATTATCGTAACTTAAATTAAGCGTGTTTTTTAGAGCCCGAAATCGCTTAGCATACTCATCTGTATATTTTTGTGGGTCTTGTTTTCTTTCAAGCGCTTTCGTATAAACTTTTTGTCCATGTTCGTCAACTCCGATATTGAAAAATACTTGCTTCCCGATGACTCTATTGTATCTCGCGATAATATCGGCAATGACAAATTCATACGCCGCGCCTATATGCGGCTTTGCATTTACATACGGAAGCGTCGTTGTTAAATAAAAATTTTTATTCATATTTCAGTAATTTTTGTTTTGCGCGATTTATATAAACTACTGAACGCTATCAATATGCCTTTCGCGAGAATATTTTTCTAAAGATATTTCCTTCTCGCGCTGTATATCTTTAATAAGTTCCTGAACAATCGCCGCGATTGGAACAGACAATATAATTCCTAAAAATCCGGCAAATTGCGCGCCTATAATAAGAGCTAAAATAACAAGAAGAGGCGGCACGCCGACGACTTTTGTTACAACTAAAGGATAAATAAGATGATTTTCAAATTGCTGAATGATAAGATAAAGTCCCGTAATCAAAAGACCAAGTGTTATGCCTCCGTCAATAAAAGCTATTATTACAGCCGGAATTGCCGCCAAAACAGCACCAAAAAGTGGTATAAGCTCAAATACGCCAGCAAGCACAGCGAGCAAAAGCGCATATCTTACATCAAAAATCGTAAGCCCTATATATACCAGCATACCGACGACGACAGCGAGTATCAACTGTCCCTGCATCCATAATCCTATCTTTGCTTGAGAACGATTCCATAAATCAAGTATATATTTCTGATGTCTAACCGGCGTTACAACGCGAAGAAAATTATCAATGCCTTTTTTTTGCACGGCAAAATAAAAAGAAAATATGATTATAAGCACAAAACTCAGCGCGCCTCCAAACACAACGCTCGCTGTCTTAATAAATCCTTCCGATATATTCGTAAATGATGACTGAATATTAAATAATGCGTCTTTTAAAGAAAAATTTTTTTCTATAATATCCAAACTATTTATAAAACCTCCTCCGATTTTATCCGATATATTAAAAAGACCGGTGTAATTTGGCAGAAATACGGAGAAATTTGTCATCTCTTGAAGCAATGGCGGAGCGAAAAAATAAAAAATGCTTAAAAATAAAAGAATAAAGATTACATATATCAATAAAACAGCGACTATCCTTGGCACTTTGTATGAAATGAACCATTTTGTTA
Source organism: Candidatus Campbellbacteria bacterium CG10_big_fil_rev_8_21_14_0_10_35_52 (assembly GCA_002778715.1). GTDB lineage: Bacteria > Patescibacteriota > Minisyncoccia > Phycocordibacterales > UBA2163 > UBA2163. Next base: position 10,834 of record PFAA01000010.1, on the reverse strand, counting down.
TTGGCTCAATCGCAGACGCTATGACAATTGCCGTCATTACTATAAGAACGAGGTCTTTCAAGAAAAACAAAGCACCGATTAAAAGCGCGAATAAAATACTCTTTATGATTGTGCCTGAACTTATCGTAATATTTACATTTTTAGGATGTTCCATACCGTTATATAATAATAACACTATACTGAAATATATGAAATAATTTCTTCAATTTTAATTCTTTTTTGTTTGCCTGTATCGCGGTCACGAAGCGTTACAGAACCGTCTTGCATAGTATCAAAATCAATTGTTATGCAATGCGGAGTGCCTATCTCATCCTGCCTTCTGTATCGCTTGCCTATATTGCCGTTATCGTCAAACAATATATGCGGGATTTCTTTTTTAATCATCTCAAATATCTTGCGCGCTTTTTTTACAAGCTCTATTTTGTTTTTAAGAAGCGGAAAAAATGCGGCTTTGATTGGCGCGATGTTGGCGGGTAATTTAAGATAAGTTCTTACTTCATCGCCTAAATTATCTTCCGTATAAGCTTGCGATAATACGGCAAACACCATCCTATCCACGCCAAATGACGGTTCTATCACATGCGGAATAAATCTCTCACCCGTCTTGTCGTCAAAATAATCAAGTTTGTGATTTTTTAAATCATAATCCGTCCTATAAGCAAGACCGAGCAACTCTCCTCTACCAAACGGAAAATCATACTCAAAATCAATAGTTTTTTTTGAATAATGAGCCCTATCTTTGTCGGAAACTTCCGATTCATAAATAATATCTTTCGTAAAACCTATTTTATTCAACCACTTCAATATCAATTTTCTCCAATCTTCAAAATATTTCTTCCATTCGTCATTTACCGGCGGATTTATGAAAAACTCTATTTCCATCTGTTCAAACTCGCGAGCGCGAAAAAGAAAATCTCGCGCGTTTATTTCATTTCTAAACGCTTTGCCGATTTGAGCGATGCCAAACGGAAGCCGCGGATGAAATGAATCTATAATATTTTTAAAATTCGTAAATATCCCTTGCGCTGTTTCTGGCCGCAAATACACGACAGATGAAGAATCTTTTGAAGCGCCTATGCTTGTTTCAAACATTTCATTAAATTGCTTTTCTTTTTCCAATTCGCCTCCGCAATCTGGGCATTTATATCCTTCAATATGGTCTGCTCTGAATTGCTTTTTGCATTTATCGCATTCAACAAGAGTTTCCGTAAAATTTTTAAGATGTCCGCTCGCTTCCAATACTTTTGAATTCATTATAATAGCCGCGTCAAGTCCGTATATATTTTCACGCTCGTCAACAAATGTTTTCCACCATAAATTTTTGATATTATTTTTAAGCGCGACTCCAAACGGTCCATAATCCCACATACCGGAAAGTCCGCCGTAAATTTCAGAGCCTTGATACGCAAAACCGCGTCTTTTGGCAAGCGATACTATTTTTTCTAATTTATTTTCTTCTTTTTTCATAATGCTATTTTATATTATTCAATATATCGCTTTTTCTATTTTACTTTGCCGCGCAACGAAGATAAAAAATGTTTTCAGTCGTAATTCTTCGCGTAAAATTATTCTGCGACATTTGCTCCATTATTCGGGAAACTCGGGTCGGTGCTCAACTGTGTTGTAAGCGCTCTTTTAACACCGCCTATTTCTTTATTCGTAAATCTGTCAAAACCAATTATCTCTTGTTCATTCACAAGAATCGGCGAACTGTTTATTTGTCCGATACTCGGAAGAAGAGACACTTGAAAAGCGACTTCTCGCTGTCCTTCGCTTAAAATACCGCTTCTTGGCTTAATAGTTCCGACATCCCAAATAATTTTACCCCCTATTGGATTAAATGTTATTGATTCATCTGAGGGACTTGTCTGTCCCGTCCATCTTATATAAGAAGGCAGGGTCGCCGTAACTATTGTATTATCAACGATATTTGAAGAATTGGTAATTGTCCAGATTATCGTATATGTTGTTTCACTTTCAGCTTTGGGCGGTATTGTCCCAATATTTGTAAACGGTCCAGTAAAATATACTGCGCGAGATGTCAAAATAAGGTCAGAGGATAATTTTACCACGCGAGATAGCGTTGAATTGATTTTCCGCGGAACTTGGTCTTCAGACATCATCTTTCCTCTAACGCTTATGTCAATAAACATTTCGGGGTTCTTGAATATATTTCCTGATGAAATACCGAGTGAAGCGAAAGAAAAGGTCGCTCTTCCAGATTCTCCGGGATTAATGGAGATTAAGTCGCTGTCTGTTTCTCCGCTGTATATGATAGTGTTGTCAATTGACCTGTAAAAACCTTTATCTGCGGATATTGAAAATTTATCAAGAGGCGTTCCACTTAATTTAACTTCTATCTCCACATCTGAAACCTTTATCGGCGTATTATTTATCCACATTATATCGGCGCGTATTTTATTTCCAGCCGCGGAAATATATTCAGACGCTCTGTCTCCATCTAACGCAAGGTCTATTCCCACAAACGGTTTCTTTATCACTATGGATTTCATTGCAGTAATAAAAGTTACTCCGAGCTCTTTTTCGTCATTCTCTTTTGCAACACCACTTGAAAATCTGAAAGCTCTCTCTTCTTCATCCTCTCCGACAATGATTCCTTGAAGTTTTACATTTCTTTTTCCTTCAGGTTGTATATCTCCCAAACTCCACACGCTATCCGTAAAAGACGGCTCGGGAGAAGAGGATACAAACTCAAATCCAAAAGGATATTCAACTGATAAAAGCGCGTCCTTTATCAGCGTGTTTGAATTAGACACAATCTCAATATTAAATTCAACTTGCTGGCCTGATGTGATTTCATCAAGCGCTGATACTAAAATACTAAGCGGTGAAGATATAATTGTAACTCTATACACTTTCTCTGTGAAAAAAATGGAACGGGAACCGTCTATTCTGTATTCTATTGTAACTTTAATATCCTGCTGTGTATTTTCAGAGCCAAGCAGTATTGCTTTTATCGTTTTTTGCTTAATCTCTCCCGGAGCAAGCATACCGAGCATCTCTCTAAAACGAGGCAACTCCGCCGATATATCGGTAGCTGAACGAGTTCCGTCAGGATATTCAACAATCATATCGGCAAGTTTTATCGGAATATTGTTTTTGTTTGCAATCGCAATTTGAAGCAAGAGTTCCTCTCCTCCTCTTATGGTAGCTGGTCCTTCTATTTTTATGTCAATATTTTGCGATGATACAATGTTTGATTTGTTAAAAATAAAGTAAGAAGAAAAACCTATCGCTATTATAAAAAAAAGAAATGACAAAAAAAGAAGTGTTGATAAAAATGACCTGCGGACTTTTTTAGAATTTTTAACTATTATTTTATTATCATCGTCGCGCCAGCCGTTTTTCGCGTCATATTCAATATCACGCAAATTTTTTCGCTTGCCCAAACTCAATTTCTCGCCGCGCGCGTATAGCCTGCGACGCATTTCTTCTATACTGCTTCTGCTTTTTGACATAATAATATAAGTGTAAAGTGTAAAACGCGAAGTGTAAAGCGTCGCATTCTATCATAATCTAACAGACCCCCGCGTAAAATTTCTAACTTTTAACTTTTATTTTAAAGATGTGTTTCTTTCAGCGCGCTGTTTATAGCCAATAATATTTGTCTGCGTTTAGATTTTGTCTTTTTAAGCAATTCTTTATTTGTTTCTGTCAATTCAAGAAGTTTGCTGAATTCTTCTTTTTTCGCTATATATCCAAGCGAATATAAAAGCCGCAAAACCGCCAGATGTTCAAAATTTTGAGCATTTTCTTTTTCTATTGCATTTAATCTGATAAAATCAAATCCGCGCGAGAGAACGGCAAACAAATATTCGTTCTTCTCTTCTCCGTGAATTAACCTTTGCAAAAGATTAAGTATACGAACGACTATAAATAATTTCTCCCTGTCATATTTGAATTCTTCGTGAACGGAATATTTTTCCAGCGCTCCAATTATCCTCCACACTTCACGACCGCGAACAAGCGTTACAGAGCCAATAGAAAAATCCTGCAAGCTAAAACGGAGTTTTGATTTTTCTTCCCTGACGCTTCTTACCGCGGCGCGAACAAGCCCGATATCTTTTGTAAATAAATTTATATATCTATTTGCTTCGCCAAAATTTGAACTTCCTAAAACGATACATTCTGTGGTATATAAAGTATGCATAATTTACGATTAATATTTATTAAATCGTTTCTTTATTATTCGTTCGTTTTAATTTTTTACAATTTTAAATTTAAAATTATACGGAGCAATCTTTATCTCTTCTCCAGAAACAGCGGCAAAATTAATCTCTTTTATAAGAGAAATTGTTTTAATTGTTTCTGCGAATTTTTCAATAAAATTTTTCCCCAAATAATCGGTTTCAATGTCTAAATTGATAAAATCTCGTGGAGTAAGCCCTGCTTCTTTTCTTGAGTTTTGAAGCGCGCGAATAAATTCGCGCGCCGCGCCTTCTTCTTTAAGCTCCTCATTAAGCATAGTGTCAAGTTCAACTTCATTTTCAATATCTCCGTCAAATAAAACTTCTTTCACATTAACCTCGTCTTTAATCAATTGAAGTAAATCATATTGCGTCTTTAATCCTTTATTTTTAATTTTAAGCGATGAAAGCGGCTGACGAACCTTAATGCCAGCGCGCGAGCGAGCTTCTAATCCAAATGAAACAATCTTTCTGACTTCTTCCATATCATTCAAAATTTCCTGTTTATGAGAACTGTATTTCGGCCATTCTTCAAGATGCGCGCTTTCTTTTCCGTCAGCGTCTTTGACTTTCAGGTAAACCCATTCGGCAATAAACGGAGTAAAAGGCGCCATTAGTTTTGAAAGCTCTAAAAGAACAAAACGAATCGTGGCAAGAGCGCTCTGTTTGTCTTTTTCTTCAATCCCTTTAAACCTGTCTCTTGACCTTCTCAAATACCATGTTGATAAGTCGTCAATAAAATCTTTTATCGGTCTTCCGGCTTTTATGGTATTGTAATTTTCAAGATTTTCAGTAATCTCTTTTATAAGTTCGTTAATCCTGACGATAATCCATTTATCTAAAATATTTTCACTATTTTTATAACTAATTTTCTCATCGCGTCCGTCTTTATACAAATCATAAAACTTAACCGTATTTAGCAATAAATTAATAATTTTATTTTGCGTTTCTTTTATTTCTTTATCCATAAATCTAACATCTTCTGCCTGCATTACAACGCTTGTCATAAGATAATAACGCAAAGCGTCAGCTCCATACATATTTAGATTTATCATCGGGTCGGTATAATTACCTTTTGATTTTGACATCTTACTGCCGTCTTCCGCCAAGATATTGCCCGTTGTAATGACATTCTTGAAACTTATATCGTCAAAAAGCATTACCGCTATCGCATGCATATAATAAAACCATGTCCTTGTTTGCGCTATATACTCGGCGATAAAATTTCCCGGAAATCGTTTTTCAAATTCTTCTTTATTTTCAAACGGGTAATGGTGTTCGGCAAAAGGCATAGAGGCGGATTCAAACCAGCCATCCAATACTTCGGGGACGCGTTTTAATTTCCCGCCACAATCGCAAATTAGTTCAATCTCGTCAATATACGGCAAATGCAAATCAAGCTCGTAATTTTCATTGCGGGGCAATGGTATAAAATCAAGCTCTTTTATTTCAGCGTTATTTATAAAATATTCTTTATTTCCGCGAAATATAACGGTTTTCCGCGCGTCATATCCAAAAGCGGCTGAAAAGAGAAGCCATGACGGAGCGTCATGCGTAACAATCAATATATTTTTGTTTTTATATTTTTTTTCCAAATCATAGATAAATTTACCGGTTCTATTTTTTATCTCCGAATAATTCTCGCCTCCTCCCGGACACTTCTTTTCAAAAAACAATTCCGTGGAATTAAAATATTTATGATATTCATTTACTGTCTTGCCTTCAAAATCTCCCGCCTGTATTTCCTGAATTTGTTTCTCGGTAATTATTTTATCTTTTCCAATTCCTATTTTATCAGCGACTATTTCCGCGGTTTCTCGCGCGCGAACAAAAGGAGATGTAATAATTAAATCAATTTTTTTATCTTTTATATTTTTTATCTCTTTTATAATCTGTCTCTTTCCTTTACTTGTAAGATGGTGCGGATTATTTGCTTTAGAACTTATAATATTCAGCGTATTATTTTCCGCTTCGCCGTGCCGCATTACAAAATATTTATTTCCTGATTTTTTAACTTTGCTTTTAAGCTCATCAATGCTCCCCATTACTTCTAATTTACCGCAGTCGGCGCATTTCCATATAGGCAAAGGCGATGCCCAATATCTATTTCTGGAAATATTCCAATCAGGAGCTCCTTCAACTATTTTGAGAAATCTGCCGTGTTTTAGATGTTCTGGAAACCAATTTATTTTTTCATTAAGTTCTATTAAACGATTCTTGATTTTTTGGATATTTATAAACCATGAAGAAAGTGCGTTATAGATAAGAGGCGTTTCACATCTGTGACAATGAGGATATGAATGCGTATTTATTTTTTTATCAAACAGTATTTTTCTATTTTCTAAATCTTCTATAATTAATTTTGACGCTTTTTTATAATATTGTCCTCTGATAAATTCCGGCGCTTTATCGTTAAAATGCGCTGTTTGGTCAAGCAATTGAATCATCGGCAAATCATATTTTACTCCGACATCGTAATCGTCTTCTCCATACGCGGGAGCAATATGAACTATACCCGTGCCCTCCTCTGTGTTAACAAAATCGGCGCTTGTGATAAAATATGAATTTTTATTTTGAAGGTCATTTGTCTTAATATTATAAATAGATTCATATTCAAGCCCTACAAGAGCATTTCCTTTAAATTCAGAGGTAATTTTATAATCTTCTTTTATTATATTAAGATTGTCTTTTGCTAAAATTAAATTATTTTTAATCCTTACATATTCAATATCTTTTCCAACAGCCAAAGCCAAGTTTGCGGGCAGTGTCCAAGGTGTAGTTGTCCACGCAAGAATACTTACGCCTTCATTTGTATTAAAATCGCTAATTTTTTGATTCGGCTTTAGCTTAAATTTAACGGTTACTGAATTTTCTGTAACATTTTTATAACTATGGTCCATTGCGATTTCGGCTTTGGAAAGAGGAGTCTCGCACCTCGGACAATACATTAAAACTTTTTTTCCTTCATATAATAAATTTTTATTATAAATCTGTTTTATAGCCCACCATACGCTCTCCATATACGAAACATCCATTGTCTTGTAAGAATTGTCAAATTCCACCCACCTGCCGATTCTGTCTATAAATTTTTTCCACTCGTTCGCGTACGCGAGCACGGACGCTCTGCATATTTTATTAAAATTATTTATACCGACTGTTTCTATTTCTTTTTTATTTTTTAAGCCAAGCTGTTTTTCTATCATATTTTCTATAGGAAGACCGTGGCAATCCCAGCCAAAACGGCGTCTAACGCTATACCCGCGCATTGTTTTATAACGCGGGATTACATCTTTTATAATGGAGGAGAGAAGACTGCCGTAATGTGGCAATCCTGTCGCGAAAGGAGGTCCGTCATAGAACACAAACTCGCCTTTTGGCGCTTTTTTCTTGAGAGATTTTTCAAAAATTTTATTATCTTTCCAAAATTTTAGAATTTCTTCCTCATTTTTCGCGATTTCACTTTTTTGTTTTTCTTCTTTTTCCATATTACATATTTTCCGGCGCTTTAATTCCCAAAAGCCAAAGGCCGTTTTTAATTGTTATTTTGAATGCCTCCGTAAGCGCTATTTTATACGGCGCTTTCTCGCTTTCTTCAACTATTTTTTCCATCGCGTAAAAACTGTTAAACGCTCCGGCAAGCTCTGTTGAATATGTTGTAATGTAATGCGGTTCAAATTCATCACTCGCGCGTTTGACAATTTCAGGAAATCTATATAAAAGTTTTTCAAGTTCTATTGTATCGGTTGTCGCTTTTTTTATATCGGATTTAATATCTTGCCGTCGCGCTCTTTCAAGAACAGAGCTCGCTCGCGCGCTCGCATACTGCAGATACGGTCCTGAATCGCCTTCAAACGAGAGAGATTTTTCAAAATCAAACACAATATCTTTTCCTGCGGATTGCTTTAATATGGAATATTTTATAGCGCCTACGGCTATTTGTTCCGCGACGCTTTCTTTGTCCGCAAGAGCAGAATTTTTCATTTTATCTAAAATCCTTGTTTTTACTTCGTTAATAAGCGACTCGCCGGTTATCACGACTCCGCTCCGCGATGACATCTTCCCGCTCGGAAGCCGCAACATTCCATGCGATATATGTTTTGTTTTTTTCGCGAGTTCGGGATATATTTGCTTCATCGCTTCAAGAATCACTTTATAATATTCTTTCTGTTCACTTGCCGTTATTACTATTGATTTTTCATAATCATATCTCTCGCTTTTTATTTTCGCTAATGCCAAGTCCTTCGCTTCATATGTTGGAAGTCCTTCGGAATTTACAAACACTCTCGTATGAAGTCCCACTTTTTTTCCTCTGAAAATTATCGCTCCGTCGCTTTTTTCAAAAACTTTGCCTGTATTTTTTTCAGCAAGTTCTTTTCCGAGCGGACCAGTCTCGCTTTCAAAAAAATAATAATCAAATTTTGTCTCGAGTTTTTTATAAATTTCTTCAAAACGCTCAAGGGAAATTTTTCTGCCGTTTTCATAAAGCAAATTTATCTTATCATCGCTTTTATCATATATTTTTTTATTTATTTCTTTTATTTCTTTTTTTGCTTTTTCATCTCTCTCATACGCAAGAACGCCTTCCGCATACGCATTTCCCAATACTTCAGACCTCGTCAACACCGAGGTTGAACCTCGGTGTTGACTGCGTTGAAGCGCCCAAATTGCTTTTGCGACATGGAGCCCGACATCTCCCTGATAGTTGGCGCGCTTAACTTCCGCGCCGGAGAATTCAATAATACGCGATATTGATTCGCCGATGGTATTGCTCATTAAATGACCTATATGAAATTCTTTAAATGGATTTGGGTCCGTGTATTCAATAATTGTTTTTTGATTTTTAAGAAAATTTCCGCTTCCCCATTTTTCTCCTGATTTCAAAATCTCTTTAATGTTTTGAGTAAAAAATTCTCGCGATAAATAGAAGTTTATAAATCCGCCTCCGGCAATTTCCACTTTTTCAATTTCTTTTATTTTCTTTTCTAAAATTTTATTTACGATTTCTCGCGCTAAATCTTTTGTATTTCTTCCTGTTTGTTTTGCAAGCGACATAGCGATATTCGTAGAATAGTCGCCATACGCAAAATCAGAAGGGTGCTCCAAATGAATATCGTCCGTCTCAAGAGATAAATTTAAAATTGCTTCTTTTATAGCGTTTTTAAGTATGTCTCTAATCATAATATATTTATTATACAAAAAAACGGCTTAAATAGCCATTTAATAATTTCTTAAAAATTATTCTTTTTTTTAATTTATTTAAATTTAAGTTAAATAATATTTTAATGATTTCTTAAAATAAATTATTTGTATTTGCTTCTTCCTGCAAAAAGAGCTTTTGCCTTGCTCTTTTTAACAATATCAAAATGTCAACGCTCGCGTTCTGTGATTGACCGCTCATCTACTATAAGTCCGTTTCAATCCCT
>PFAA01000010.1:0-1183 GCA_002778715.1 Candidatus Campbellbacteria bacterium CG10_big_fil_rev_8_21_14_0_10_35_52 | reverse complement strand
TATTTTTGCTCCTTGTTCCGCGTCATTTGTATTAAGGTCAGGTAGCTTTTTTGTGGCAATATTAATAAGCTGTTGTTTTGTTACTTTGCCGACTTTATTTACTAAATTCTTGCCGGAGCCCTTATCTTTGCCGAGCGTTTTTAGAAGCAAACGAGAAGCTGGAGGCGTCTTTAATATAAAATTAAAACTTCTGTCTTCATATACGGAAATCTCAACAGGAATAATATCCCCAGCCATTTCTCTTGTCGCTTCATTAAATTTTGTTACAAACTCCCCGATATTGATTCCCGCTTGACCAAGCGCGGGACCTACAGGCGGTGCCGGTGTCGCTTTACCCGCTAAAATTTGAAGTTTTAATTTTTTTGTTATTTTTTTTGCCATAATTTAAATTTTCTTAACTTGTAAAAAATCAAGTTCAACAGGCGTTTCTCTGCCAAACATTGATACTAAAACTTTTACTTTGCCTCTATTTTCATCAACTTCGCTTATTTTACCCTCAAGCTCTTTGAACGGACCGTCTATTATAATAACAGGGTCTTCAACGCTAAACTCAATGCTGTGTTTTGCTATATCGGATTTCATTCTATTTAATAATTCGTCTAATTCATTTTTTGAAAGAGGAACTGGATGAACTCCCGAACCGACAAAGCCCGTAACTCTTGGCGTATTTCTCACAACATACCACGAATCGTCGTCAACAACCATATCAACAAGCACATAACCGGGATACACTTTATCTTCTTCTTCAACTCTTTTACCGGCTTTTATTTTTATTTTTTTTTCAGTCGGAACTATTACATCAAATATCTTACCCTCCATACCAAGCGACTCTATGCGTTGTTTTAAGTTTCGCGCGACGGCGTTTTCATAGCCCGAATATGTATGTATCGCATACCAGTTTCTCTTTTGTATCGTATCTTGTTTCATAATTTTATACAATAAATGTCTCTAATAAGAATGTAAAAATAAAATCAAAAAAACCTAAAAACATAGATGTGAAAAACGAGATTGCGATTACAAGCGCCGTAAAAATAATTGTCTGCCGTCTCGTTGGCCAGCTGACATGTTTTAATTCTCCTTTTGTGTCTTTGATATAGTCAATGAGTTTCATAATATATTTATCTTAATATTCTATAAAAAAACACCCCGCAGGGCTGTTTATTTATATAATACTTATTTTCAC
>PFAA01000035.1 GCA_002778715.1 Candidatus Campbellbacteria bacterium CG10_big_fil_rev_8_21_14_0_10_35_52 | reverse complement strand
CAATACTCGTCCTAGAAAAAGATTTGGTGGAAAAACTCCGCTTGAGGTATTATTAGAAAAAACAGGTGTTGCAATTACTTATTGAATGTACCTTTCCTAATTATGACAAAAAAACTTTTAATGGTCCTCATCCAGAGTGGAAGTTAAGTGAGATTTTAGTTAATCCGATAATGAATATTAACCCAGCAATTCAAAAAATTCTAAATGGTAAGCAATCTAGTGGATATAAAGAGTTTCAAAATATCAAGATAGATGGTGAGACCTTGAATGAGTTTTTTGGAAATATTTACAGAGAACATTTAAATGAGAAAATATCTTTTGCAGATTTTCTCAAGAGAACATGGGGTGAATATCAGCAACATCAGGATCTCATGATTGATTGATTTACCACGACCAGTGTGAACGAAGCTACAAAGTTTCAAGCTATCACAGAACGCGGAGAGGAAGCGCCTCGTCTCGCCGTGAGGACGGAGAAATGAACAATTCTAAAGAACCACAAATGCTATAATACCAATGTTCATTTTGTAGTCTGAAACGGCGAAGCAAAACCAAAAATTTCCTTTTTATTTTTTCTTGCAGAAGCGCCCCGCGCTTCCTCACCCCCCACACCCAGTAGATTCTCTCATACTGGGTGTGGGGGGAATTCCGCTTTTCTCTTGCCAAATCAAAATGAGACCAGTCCCGCCGCCCTGCTCGTTAAGAGCAGAATCCCGCACAAAAGTTTTCTTTTCCTTTTAGAAGAAAAAAATCGGCGCGCGCAAATTAAAAAATGTGAAGAAAACTTTTTTGCGGGGTGGCGAGGTTTCCGAGCGGCGGCGGGGCTGGCTTCCTTATTGGGGGTTTTGCTCAAAAAAAGTTCGAACATCAATCAAAAAATACCGCCAATGATCTGTACCCCATAAAGTGGACACAAGCATATCTAAAATCTGGTGTTTTCTTTTGTTTAAATGTTTAAATTTCCGCAAGAATTGTTCTTGCGGAAACTTGTGAAAAATGAGGAGAGCGTGTGTAGATTTGTTATAGCGTGATATCTGGTATATTGCTTAATTACATTTTGATATACAATTTAATTATGCAAAAAGAGATTGAATGTATTATAAAAGGTAGAGTGCAAATGGTTATGTATCGCGATTTTGTGAGAAGAAAAGCAAAATCTCTCGGGCTTTCGGGAATGGTGAAAAATTTTGAGGACGGCTCCGTGAGAGTTATCGCTCAAGGCGATGAAGATAAATTAAAAAAGTTTCTTGAGTTTTTAAAAATTGGGCCAATCTTTGCAAAAGTTGCCTATGTTGATACAAAATGGACAGAAGCAAAAGAGATATACAAAAATTTCAAAATAATTTACTAAAAAATGAAAATTCAAATACTGTATGAAAATAATGAAGTGATTGTGGTTAACAAACCAGCTGGTTTATTAACGCATAATGACGGAAAGGATAAAAATAAAACCCTTACTGACTGGGCGCTTGAGCGCTATCCTAAAATTAAAAATGTCGGCGAGCCGTCGCGATATCGTGGTAATGAAATAGCGCGACATGGAATTGCGCATCGTTTAGACAGAGAAACTTCCGGCGTAATTGTCTTGGCAAAAACACAAGAGTCCTTTTTAAATTTAAAAAAACAATTTCAAGAAAGAAAAATAACTAAAATCTATAATGCATTCGTGTATGGCGAAATAAAAAAAGAAAAAGACATAATAAACAGACCGATAGGTAAAAGTAAAAGTGATTTTAGAAAATGGTCGGCGCAAAGAGGCGCGCGTGGAGACCTTCGCGAAGCGATAACATATTATAAAGTGCTTAAAAAAAATAAAGATTTTTCATATGTTGAAGTGTCTCCAAAAACAGGAAGAACCCATCAAATACGCGTTCATTTCAAAGCGATAAATCATCCTGTGGTATGCGACAAACTTTATGCTCCTAAACATATTTGTGGACTTGGTTTTGAAAGATTGGCTCTTCATGCCAAATCGCTTGAATTTTCTCTCATAAACGGAGAGGTAATCTTCGCCGAATCCGAGCTTCCAAAAGATTTCAAATACGCGCTGACTCTTTTAACATAAAATCATATCGTGAAATTGAATATCTTGTTTCTTTTTTTTAAATTGCAATCTTAAAAAATATATGTTAAAGTATTATTTATTATGGCAGAAACTACATCAATAAAAATATCTCCAGTAAATATGGAGAGTAGAAAAAATCTTAATATTCGCTCTGGTGATACTCTTATTGTATGGCAAAAAATTCAAGAGAAAGGCAAAACGCGACTTCAAGCGTTTGAAGGGCTTGTGCTCGCGCGAAAACACGGGAATGAAGCAGGAGCAACTTTTACTGTAAGAAAAGTAGCGAGCGGAGTCGGAGTTGAAAAAATTTTTCCGCTGTATTCTCCTATAATTGATAAGATAGAAATTATAAAACGCTCAAAAGTTAGACGCGCGAAACTTTATCATATCCGCGAAAAAGCGGCTAAAGAGATAAAAAGACAAATGCGGCATAGCACAATGGTAAATATAAAAACCGTAAGTGATATAGAGGAAACAAATAAAAAAGAACAAGCTGATAAAAAGAGTAAAGAGGATGAACTGAAACAAAAAGAAGCAGATATTAAAAATATAAAAATAGAAAAGTCCGAAAAAAAAGTTGCCGAGGAAACTGGCGAAATCAAATAAAAAGAAATATTCTCAAACTCTCAAAAACTGACGATTTCTTAAAAATAACGATTTAGTTCGTCATTTTTATTTTTAACAATTCCTCATTCTCAATAAATTTTAATACTGTCTTTTTATATTATTTTATTTATTTTTATTAGATAAATTTTGTATATGAAAAAAATTTTTATCCTCGCTATAATATCAAAATTAATTTTATAATTAAGATTTTTTACTGTATAATTATTAAATAATTTGTTCACTTATGCCCAGGTGGCGAAACTGGCAGACGCGCTACCTTGAGGGGGTAGTGGGAGCAATCCCGTGGCGGTTCAAATCCACTCCTGGGC
>PFAA01000038.1:13036-14494 GCA_002778715.1 Candidatus Campbellbacteria bacterium CG10_big_fil_rev_8_21_14_0_10_35_52 | reverse complement strand
AAGAACAAACTGACACCATTTGTGGTTTTAAATCAATCAGAGTATTATGTTAGTAAATTACCAGCAGAGTGCAAAAATGGGTGGGGTTATGCAAAGTATTGATTTTTTATCATATTCCTGTATACTATGTATATAAGTCACCCGTGCCTCGCAAGAGTGTGCGGGTTTTGTTTTAGGGTATTATGCTTATAATAAAGATATGGAAAGGATTTCTGTATACATAGATGGTGGTAATTTTTACCACTTGGTAATAAAGAAACTTGATATTGAAGAAAATGATTTTGATTTTGATGTTTTTGCTAATCTTCTTATTGATGGTCGCACTGCAAGTGAAAGCTGTAAGCGATTTTATAAAGGTTCAGTTCGTGAAAAAGAAGGTGACTTGTGTAGTAAACAACTAATGTCTAAGCAAACCAAACTCTTTACTACCTTAAAAAAGAGTGGTTGGGATATAAAGACAAGTAAGTTGCGAACCAGAGTTGAAGAGCTAATAGTTGACAGTCGTGTCTTTGAATATAAAAAACTAAAGAAGATTGGCTTAAAAACAATACACACCGAAAGAATGAGAGAAAAGGGCATAGATGTGAAAATCGCAACAGATTTATTGGTAGGAGCTTTTGACAATAAATACGATACAGCTATTGTTGTAAGCTCTGATTCCGACCTTGTTCCAGCAATAGATTGGGTCCGAAATAGAATGAAAAAGAAGATTGAATATATTGGATTCTCTATTCCTGACCTAAAAGACCCGAAAAAATCAACAAGACCACTAATGATGATGTTTAGTAAGACCGATGTGCAGAGGGTGTTTTCCGATATTGAAATGAGTAAGTTTATTAAGTCACCTGAAAACAAACTAAACTGTATTATTATTCACGGATGTCCTTCATTAAAAGAGAAATCTATGAGCCCAGAAACGAGAACATATGACAAGCATTGGATTCCTTGGATTAAAAAAGAATTGTTACTGAAAGGTATTAAAACTAAAACTCCTTTGATGCCCAATCCGTGGGAACCAGATTATGAAGCTTTCAAAAAAGAATTTGAAAAATATCCAGTTTCTGAAAATACTATTCTAATCGGGCATAGCTGTGGGTGTGCCTTTTTGGTGCGTTGGTTAGGTGAATCAAAACAGAAAATTAAGAAGTTAATACTTGTTGCACCTTGGAAGATTCCAGACAAAGACGACTCTTTTAGAGAACAGTTTTATGTATATCCAATAGATGAAACTATCAATTCTCGTGTGGGGGAAATAGTTATGTTTACAGCAGATAATGAAAGAGAAGATGGAAAGAAAAGTGTAGAGATTTATAAAAAAACTCTTAATAGTAAAATCATAGAGCTGAAAGGAAAAGGACATTATATATTCAAAGATATGGGAACAGAAGAGTTGCCAGAATTACTAGAAGAAATTGATTAAACTACACAACCATTTCTCGCTTTTCTGCTAGATTTGGT
>PFAA01000038.1:1467-13006 GCA_002778715.1 Candidatus Campbellbacteria bacterium CG10_big_fil_rev_8_21_14_0_10_35_52 | reverse complement strand
AAACGCTAAATCCAAATGCGGAGCATTTGGATTTTTGCGTTTTACAGCGACGATGGACTTGAACCGAGCCCAGCCCCTCGCTGAGAGCGAAGGGCTGGACGAGCGGGGGCAGAGGCTTGTTTGTATTTTGGAAGCGGAGCGAACAAAAATATTTGGAAGTTATGGAAGTCTGACTTCCATAAATCTATAATAAAAATCCAAAGTTGTATTTTGAAGTTTGATGTCCAAGTTTTTTCAAATAGAGCGCTTCCACCCCATATGGGAAAGTTTGGCGCTATTTGAAGAGTTGAAGGAGAGGTGATTAAATTATTATTAAATAACAATTCTTTTTATAAGAGGATTTATTGTTGTGATAATTTCGTAAGTATAAATAATAGTATCGGCAATATCCATTTGGTCATCGGCTGTAAATATTTTTTTACCGCTTTTGCCGATTATTGTAACGATATCGCCGACCTTAGTATTTATATTTCCGCAATTTATGATAATTATATCCATAGATACTCTTCCGACAACCTTGCATTTTTTGCCTTTTATCAGCACTTGTCCTTTATGCGACAGCGCTCTGGAGAACCCATGCCAATATCCGATAGGTATTATCGCGACAAAAGTATCATTATCTATTTTTTCAGTCAAATCATATCCGACAAAATCTCCTTTCTTTAATTTTTTAATCTCGCTTATTTTTGTTTTCCAACTCAACACCGTTTTCAAATGAAGTGTTTTTTTATTTATTAAAGAATGCTGAATTTTACTTTCTTTAGACGGAAAATAGCCATATAGTCCTATTCCAATTCTTACCATATCAAAATGCGATTGAGGATATAAAATAGTTCCTCCTGTCGCGGATGAATGAAATATGACATTATTAAAACCAGATTTTTTAAACATAATTTGAACTTCTTTGAATTTTTCAATTTGATTCTTTGTGTAATATGGATAAGTAACATCTTTCGCGGACGCGAAATGAGTATATACTCCTTTTAATTTCCCGCTTAAATTGCCATTTTTTATAATATCAATAACTTTTTGCAAATCTTTTACAAAAAATCCTTGTCTATGCATTCCTGTATCAACTTTTATTTGAAAAAAAGGTTTTTCTTTTATTGCGGATATTTGTTTAAGCGACTCAAATGTTGATATTGTAATTTCAAGATTATTTTCTGCGGCAAGTTTTACTTCTTTATTTGAAAGCGTCGGACCCAAGATAAGAATATGCTTTTTTATACCGACATCGCGTAATGTTTTTCCTTCACGCGTGCTATCTACGCAAAAGCCGTCAACTTTGCCGTTGACTATAAGTGAAAATTCACGAAGCCCGTGTCCATACGCGTTTGATTTTACAACAGCGTAAAGCCGCGTCTTTTTCTTTAAGATTGAGCGAATTGCTTTTACATTGGAAAGCGCGGCTTTTCTGTCAATCTCAATCCATGTTTTTAAGTTTGGCTTCATTTTTTATTATAATACCAAAAAAGACGGATTTGCGATATACTTAATTATTACGCCGCCCTAGCTCAGTTGGTAGAGCGTGTCCATGGTAAGGACAAGGTCGCCGGTTCAATCCCGGCGAGCGGCTCCCTTAGATAGAAAGATATTTTAGAAAAGTTAAGATTTAATGCCGCCTTAGCTCAGTTGGTAGAGCAATGCATTCGTAACGCATAGGTCCGCAGTTCAATTCTGCGAGGCGGCTCCAATGAAAAAAGATATTAAACAAAAAATTAAAGAGCTTGAAGAGAAAATACAGAAAGCTGATTTCTGGAGTGATAAAAACAAAGCGCAAACCGTTATTAGAGAACTCGACAAGCTTAAGGCGCTGGAGCAAGGAGTAGGCAAGTATGATAATTCAAACGCCATCATAACGATTTTTTCCGGCGCGGGAGGCGATGACGCGGAGGATTTTTCAGCGATGCTTTTTTCTATGTATGAGAAATTCATAGAAAAGAAAGGATGGCAAATATACATACTGCACAAAAATGAAAATGACCATGGCGGATACAGAAATATTACATTTGAAGCGATAGGAAAAAATTCTTACGGAATTTTAAAAAATGAATCAGGAGTTCATCGTCTTGTCCGCGTTTCGCCTTTTTCCGCGAAAAAACTTCGGCACACTTCTTTTTCAATGGTTGAAGTCGCGCCAAAACTTCAGAAATTTGCCGATTTTGAAATTTTAGATAATGATATTGAAATACAATTCGCGCGTTCAAGCGGTCCAGGAGGACAAAATGTGAACAAACGCGAAACAGCGGTGCGAATAGTTCACAAAGAAACAGGTTTGTCTGCGCATGTTGAATCGGAACGCTTGCAGGCGCAAAATAGAGAGAGAGCGCTGGAATTATTAAAAGGCAAACTTTTTAGAAAGAGAGAAGAAGACAGAAAAAAGGAGAAAAAAGGACTTTCTATCAGCAAAACAATCAGTATAGAATGGGGAAATCAGATTCGTTCTTATGTGCTTCATCCATATAAAATGGTAAAAGACCACAGAACAAATGTTGAAATTCGCGATACTAATAAGGTTTTGAACGGCGATATACAAGAATTTCTGGACGCAGAGAAAAATTTAGAGTAAAATAAAGAAGACAAAAAGTTAAAAACAAAAATCATGGAGCTACGGCAATAAATGCAAAACAATATGTGGAAATGATAAAATTATTTTGAATCTTTGCCGTAGTTTTAATTTTTATTTCACGCTTATAGTTTATTTTTATGATTTATTTTGACCAAGTTTCAAAAATTTATAATGGAGGTTCCGCCGCCCTTGATAATATAACGCTTTCTATCGCTCCAAAAGAATTTATATCAATTGTGGGACATTCAGGCGCCGGCAAGACGACACTCATTAAAATGCTTCTTGCCGAAGAGAGACCGTCTATTGGAAGCGTATTTTTTGAATCATCCGATATACACGACCTTTCAAAATCGGAATTAAACGATTTTAGAAGAAGGATAGGCGCTGTGTTTCAAGATTTTAGACTTTTGCCGAATAAAACAGCGTATGAAAATATTGCGTTTGCTATGGAAGCGGCGGGAAGGACAGATGATGAAATAGCGTCTGATGTTCCACATGTTCTTGAGCTTGTTGACCTCGGAGATAAATTATGGAATTTCCCGCGAGAGCTCTCGGGAGGAGAAAAACAACGGGTCGCTATAGCCCGCGCTATCGTAAATCAGCCGGATATTGTAATCGCTGATGAGCCGACTGGAAATTTAGACCCGATAAATACATACGATGTTGTTCAGATACTTAAAAAAATAAATGACCTCGGCACTATTGTGATTTTGACCACTCATAATAAAGGCGTTGTGGATTCTGTCGGTGGCAGAGTTATTACAATGGATAGCGGCAGAGTCGTAAGAGATGATAAAAAAGGAAAGTATGCGTTGTAGCAAATGTAAAATAAAAAATAAAAAACACGAAATAAAAATATAAGATTAAAATTAATATATGTTATATGTTATGGACTGACACAAAAAGAATAATAAAATCGGGCTTTGTAAATTTTTGGAGAAATGGATTTGTTTCGTTTGCTTCAGTTTTAGTGATGACGATGACGCTCTTTGTTCTTGGTTTGCTTATATTTGTTGGAGCAACGCTTAAAGCGTCGCTTAATCAAATAAAAGACAAGGTTGATGTAAATGTGTATTTTGTTACGAATGCTTTGGAAGAAGATATACTTGAGCTTAAAAAATCTTTAGAAACGCTTCCCGAAGTCGCTTTTGTTGAATATGTGTCTAAAGAAAAAGCGCTTGAGCAATTTAAGACACGACATAAAGACGACCAGCTTACATTGCAAGCACTTGACGAGCTTGGCGAGAATCCTCTCGGCGCGAATTTAAACATAAAAGCAAAAGAAATATCGCAATATGAAGGCATTGTGGAGTTTCTTAAAAATGAAAGTATATTGTCCGCGACAGACGATATACCGATAATAGACGATGTAAATCCTTTTAAGAACAAGAACGCTATTGATAAGCTTACAAAAATTATTGATTCATCGAAAATACTTGGATTTATTATCACAACAATTCTTGTAATCGCCTCTATTATAATTACTTTTAGCACGATTAAGCTCGCTATTTATACCGCTCGTGATGAAATCTCCGTAATGAAACTTGTCGGCGCCAGCAATTCGTATATTCGCGGGCCGTTTGTTTTTGAAGGAATAATGTATGGCATAATATCCGCTATAATAACCTTGATTCTTTTTTATCCTCTTACAATTTGGCTTGGGCCAATCACGGAAAATTTTTTTGGTGGTATGAATTTATTTGATTATTATATAAACACATTTTCTAAAATATTTATTATTATTCTCGGTGTTGGCATACTATTGGGCGCTGTGTCAAGTTATTTAGCCGTTAGAAAGTATCTCAAAAACAGAGAATGAACAGAAAAAATCATAAATATATATTCATTATAGGCGGAGTTATGTCTGGTGTCGGTAAGGGTATAGCGGCGTCTTCAATAGGCAATATCTTGCAGGCAAGAGGTTTCAGTATAAATCTTATTAAAATAGACCCATACTTAAATGTTGACGCAGGAACTATGAACCCAACAGAACACGGCGAAGCGTTTGTTCTTAAAGACGGTTTAGAATGCGACCAGGATATGGGCAATTATGAACGATTTTTAGACATAGACCTGACGAAAGAAGATTATATTACAAGCGGTATGGTATATAAGAGCGTTATTGAAAGAGAAAGAAATCTTGGTTATAAAGGGAAGTGTGTTGAAGCAATACCGCATATTCGCGATGAAATAATTTACAGAATAAACAAAGCGGCGGAGAGGAATGGGTCGGATATTTCAATTATAGAAATAGGAGGCACCATAGGCGATTATCAGAATATAATGTTTATAGAAGCCGCCCGTGTTCTTAATGTTAAAAAACCAAATGATGTTCTTTTTATAATGATGAGTTATTTGCCCATACCAAAAAAACTTGGTGAGATGAAATCAAAACCGACGCAAAATGCGGTGCGGCTCTTAAATTCATACGGTGTCCAGCCGGACATTATAATCGCAAGAAGCGAAAGACTGCTTGATAAAAAACGAAAAGAAAAGATAGCCATATCGTGCAGTGTGCGGACAGAATATGTAATATCGGCTCCGGATATTGAAAGTATTTACGATGTTCCGATTAATTTTGAAAAAGATAATCTTGGGAATATAATCCTTAAACTTCTTGGATACGGCAAAGCAAGAAAAAATACCAATTTAAAAAAATGGAGAAATTTTACCAGCAAAAGCGGGAAAATTTTAGCTGGCAAGAGAGAAGTGAATATAGCGATAGTTGGAAAATATTTTGATACGGGAGATTTTATATTATCTGACGCTTATATATCCATAATTGAAGCTTTGAAATTTTCTTCCTATGAGTTTGGAGTAAAACCGCTCCTTCACAGGCTTGATTCAAAAGAATTTGACATTAATAAAAATAAATTAAAATCTTTATCAAAATATGACGGTATCTTAATACCCGGCGGTTTTGGTAAAGACGGAGTAGAAGGCAAGCTCAAAGTCATTCAATGGGCGCGCGAGAACAAAAAACCATATTTTGGAATTTGTTACGGAATGCAATTAGCGATAATTGAATACTCAAGGAATGTTTTAGGAATGAAAGACGCGAATACCTCGGAGATTAATCCAAAAACAAAAGATGCTGTAATAGATATAATGCCAGACCAAAAAAAGAAATTAAAGGAGAATAATTACGGTGGCACGATGCGTCTCGGTTCATATGAAGCGCGGTTAAAAGAGGGAACTATTGCAAGAAAAGCATACGGTAAAAATATAATTAAAGAAAGACACAGACATCGCTACGAAGTAAATCCTGAATATATTGAAAAATTATCATCAGGTGGTATGGTGTTTTCGGGAGTGTCATCGGACGGAAAGCTTATGGAAATAGTTGAGCTTCCTCCCAATAAACATCCATTTTTTTTGTCCACGCAGTTTCATCCGGAATTTCAAGCGCGGCCGCTTTGCCCGCATCCGCTTTTCACTGCTTTTATAAAAGTATGTGTTAAGACGATTAAAAGTCCATAAAGTTCGTAAAGTCTGTAAAGTCATAAAGTCTATAAAGTCTATAAAGTCTATAAAGTTTATAAAGTCTGTAAAGTTTATAAAGTCTGTAAAGTTTATAAAGTTCGTAAAGTTCGTAAAGTCCATAAAGTCCATAAAGTCCATAAAGTCATAAAGTCATAAAGTTCGTAAAGTCTATAAAGTCTATAAAGTTTATAAAGTCTGTAAAGTCTATAAAGTTTGGTATATTCAATAAATAATGGGTATACTTTTGTTGAAATTAGCTGAAAATTAAGTAAAATAAAAAGGTGCCGAAAATCTGCTATCGCTGAAATTACACACCATTTATTATATTATAAATAATAAAATAAAAAAATAAAATGAAGCAAACAACAAAACAGAAAATTTTATTATTGCTTTTAAGCGGTGTCGCGCTGGGCTTATCAAGGTCGCCGAAAGGATATTTTAAAATTATAAAAAGTGTTTCAAAAGTATGGAAAGATATTGAACGGAAAAGATTATACGCTATGGTTAGAGAGTTTTATAACGACCGTTTAGTTGACTACAAAGAATACAAAGACGGGTCCATAAAAATCGTTCTTACTAAAGAAGGTCAAAAGAAAGCGTTAAAATTTAAATTGGACGAAATAGAAATTAAGAGACCGGCAAAATGGAACGGCGAATGGCGAATCGTTATTTTTGATATTCCGGAAAAATTAAAGAAAACAAGAGAAGCGTTAAGAATAAAATTAAAAGAATTAGGATTTTTAGAGTTACAGAAATCAGTTTTTATTTTTCCTTATGAATGTGAAAGTGAAATTGATTTTATAGTTGAAGTTTTTTTAATTAGGCCGTTTGTAAGATTTGTCAGGGCAAAATCATTTACCAATGAAGAACAGTTAAAGATTAAGTTTAACTTAACTTAATTTGACATTTAGTGTAGTTATTAAAATAATTTTAAATTTTTAAATATTAAAATAAAATTAAAATAAAAAGGTGCCGAAAATCCGCTATCGCTGAAATCACGCACCATTTATAAATACGCAATATATCTATATTGCTACATATTTGCCGATAAGTTTTAAAAAAGGTGCCGAAAATCCGCTATCGCTGAAATTACGCACCATTTTAATTTAACTAAAGATACAACAAAAAACGCTTTATTTTTTCGTGAAAGTTATAATTCGGGATTTAGAAATTATTCTAAATGTGATAATATAATAAATATTGCGGGGTCATCTAATGGTAGGATGCAACACTCTGGATGTTGTTATTTAGGTTCGAGTCCTAACCCCGCAGTTAAAGAAGCGGAGGATTGATTTACAAAGCACGCAGGCGCGCTTCGTAAGGATAAAATTTGGAGCTATATTTCGCGAAGCGAAATAGGCGAGGCAAGTTCGCGAAAAATTTTTAATATTAAATTTATTATTATGTTATTTTTTCAAAAAAACCGAAGATTGATAAAATCTTCACACATATTGTTTATTATTATTGTCGGGCTTATGATATATATTGGAAGCAGGGGAGAGGTAATAGATTACTTAAACATATACGCGCAAAACGATATTTTAGGAGTAATTTTATTTATTTTTATTTTTATTCTTGCCACAGTTATAGCTCCATTGACCGTATTTCCTCTCATAGTTCCGGCAAGCGCCATATTCGGACCTTTTCTTACAAGTATTTATTCTATAGCGGGTTGGACAATAGGCGCTATGATAGCGTTTTTAATAGCGCGCCATATAGGAAAGCCAATTCTCACTTCCTTTGTATCGCTTGAAAAATTAGAAAAATATGAGAAATATTTCAGAGGCAGAACAGAATTTTTTGGGCTTGTCTTTCTCCGTATGATATTACCAGTTGATATTTTAAGTTACGCTGTAGGATTTTTAAGCAGAATTTCTTTCAAAAAATACATACTCGCTACGATTATAGGAATATCTCCTTTTGCTTTCATATTCGCGTATACCAGCGAAGCTCTTGTTCAAAAGAAATATGTTGCGTTTATGGCATTTTCCACTGGAGCCCTGTTTATTTTTGGATTTATTTATATTATATATAAAATATATCGCTTAAGTCGCATAGGTAAAAAATGACCACTTGGAGGTTCAGCCTCCAAGTTACTTTACAAACTTTATAAACCTTACGGACTTTACGGCATTATTTCCTAATTATAATCACATTATGTTATTATGAAGTTAATATGAAATATATACCAACTATCGGTCTTGAAATACACGCGGAGCTGAAAACAAAAACAAAAATGTTTTGCGACTCTAAAAACAACCCTGCCGAAAAAAAACCAAATATAAATATATGCCCAGTGTGCGTAGCGCATCCTGGGACGCTTCCAGTTATAAATAAAGAGGCGGTTAAGCATATTTTAAAAATAGGAATAGCGATTGGCGGCAATTTGGCTGATTTTACGGAGTTTGACCGCAAAAATTATTTTTATCCCGATATCCCGAAAGGGTATCAAATTAGCCAATATAAATATCCTCTTGTGTCGGGAGGAAATTTAGCGGGAATTGCCATAACGAGGGTGCATTTGGAAGAAGATACGGCAAGGGTGATTCACGACAAAGAAAACAGTTTAATAGATTTTAATAGAGCGGGAATTCCGCTTATGGAGATGGTAACAGAACCGATTATTAAAAATGCCGCTCAAGCCGTTTTTTTCGCGAAAGAACTTCAGCTTTTACTGCGAACTCTTGCCGTAGGAGGGGCGAATATGGAAAAAGGAGAAATGCGCGTTGAGGCAAATGTTTCGCTTCGCGAAGTTGCGGACGATAGTTCGCATTTTTCTGTTCCATTAGGCACAAAAGTTGAAGTCAAAAATCTCAATTCATTCAGAGCGGTTGAACATGCGATTGATTTTGAAATCAAAAGACAAGAGAGTATTCTTAAAAATAGTGAAAAGGTAATACAAGAAACAAGAGGATGGAATGAAGACAAACAGCAAACTTTTTCTCAGCGTCTAAAAGAGGGCTCGGAAGATTACAGATATTTCCCAGACCCTGATTTGCCAAAACTTCAAATCAGCGCTATTAAAGAATTTTCAAAAGAGAATTTGAAAAAAGAAATACCAGAATTGCCGCGGGAGAAAAGAGAAAGATATAAAAACAACTTTGGTCTTAAAATAGATGACGCGAATATGTTTGTTCGCGACCCTTATCTCGCGAAACTTTTTGATGAGATAATTGAAAAATTTGAAAAAAACAAAGAGTTAATCAAGCTCGCCTCCAACTACATAACGACCGACATAGCGGGATTTATGAAAATAGATAAAAGTTTAGATAAAAAATTACATAAAAATATATCTGCGAAAAATTTTACAGAACTAATATCAATGATTTATGAAAATAAAGTATCATCTCGCGGAGCAAAAAATATTTTAAATGAGATGTATGAGAGAGGGGGAGACCCCGCTAAAATCGCTGAAGAGAAAAATTTATTTCAAAGAAGCGATGAAAGCGAATTGAAAAAAATTGTTGAAAAAATAATATCAGAAAATGAAAGAGTTATTAAAGATTTCAAAAGCGGTAAAGAATCATCATTGCAATTCTTAATAGGGCAGGGTATGAAAGAAACAAATTGCTCGGCAAACCCTGAAATATTAAAAAAACTCTTTATAGATTTTCTTAAATAATCCTGAATTACGAAACCTTTTCTTGGCATAAGTTTTTGCAAGACATCATAAAAATCCGCTTTTTTTGTTATGCTTGCGTGTTCGCATCGCGCAATGTCTTTCAAAAATTATGCCCGCGACAAGTTTCGTAATTCAAAGTAAATAAATCCTTCTTTTTTGATTGATGATAAAATGGCTCTATTTAGTCAAATAGAGGACTTTTCCACATCTAACAATTATTATATATGCGATATATGACTTATAATAAATAATATGGAAGAACTAATTTTCGCTGGAAATAAATATATCTCGTCTAAACGAGCCGCAAAACTTACAGGATACTCTGTCGATTATATCGGACAGATGTGCCGTAGTGGAAATATGGATTGTCGGCTTATTGGAAGAAATTGGTATGTAAAAGAAACAGCCGTCGTTGAACAAAGAAAAAGTTTTAAGAAAGAACAAAACGCTCGAATGTATAACAGAATAGCGTATAAAAAATATGAATTAGAAAATCCTATGTATTACATTGACGATAATCGCCCTAATAATTTAGAAATAAATAAAAAAGTTTTAATGGAAAATCAAATAGATGAAGAAAAAAATAATATAGAAAATGAAGTAAAATCAATAGGTGAATACATTACGCATATTCCTACAATTGAAAAATCAACAGTAGATTTGAGAAAATACAGACAAGATTATTTATTACAAAATCAAAACAATAAAGCGATTATTAAAAGGCAAGGAATAGCGCTTCAAACGCGCAGAAATTTCTATCCTGCCGGCATTATAACAGTTACACTTGCAATAGTCGGCATATTATTTATAGCTGGTAGTTTTATATTAGAGCGGAATGTAACTTACTCCGTTAATAATGAAAAAATGAATACTAAAATCCATTTAGCAAGCGGTCTAAAGGTTTTCAATTTAAGCAACTTAATTAATATATTTAAATTAAAATAGTATCTCGTCTAAACGAGATAATGATATATAGCAACAGTTATAAGAATGATATAAGTTTATATATTGATATTTATAATATATGGATTCAAAACAGCAAAAATCATTTAATTTTAAGATAAATATATCTCGTTTAGACAAGATAATTATATTTATAAGTTCTGATTTTATTACACAAAGAGTAACTATATATTTTAAATTACAAAACTCTTTCTTAGCATTATCTTTGCAAGACACATATAAAATCTGTTGATTTTTTGTTATGCTCGGCGTGTTTCTTTGCCTACGCAATGTCTTTCAAAGACAATGCCTCTGCAACGAGTTTTGTAATCATAGGGTCGGAACATATATGGAGGGACACACCAAACTAATTCCTAATTGCTACTTTTTATTAAATTTTACCGAAGTCAGACCTCTGGTAGACCTCGGTAAATTCAAATCCCCAACAAAAAAGGTTCTTTTCTCATTAATTATATATAGAAGTATGGAAGTCAGACTTCCATACAATATGTAAATCTTAAAATATAGAGATTTCGTTATATATCAATATTTATACATAAAGCATAATAACGAAATCTCTATATTTTATAACAAATATAATATAAATAATGTTATTTTTAATAAAATATAGATTTTTTAAATAGTTTAGACGATATCAGTATATAATATCTATACATCTATCTTTTTACCGAAGTCATACCTTAGTAAATTTTTCTAAATAAAAATCCTCTGTTAGAAACAAATTCTAAATTACAAATTTCTAATTATGGTCACTTGGCGGTTTAACCGCCAAATCGCCACTAAATCGCTATACAAATAACATTCTTAAGTTTGTTGGGATGTTTTTATCTATGATTACAAAGGAAAGTCCTTTGTTAGAAATAAATTACAAATTCTAAATTACAAACAAATTTTTAATACCT
>PFAA01000038.1:1265-1448 GCA_002778715.1 Candidatus Campbellbacteria bacterium CG10_big_fil_rev_8_21_14_0_10_35_52 | reverse complement strand
ATACCTAATACCTAATATCTAATACCTAATTCCTATATATAAAGGTCGGACCTTAATATTTCTGGGGGTAATAACTTTATGGACTTTATGAACTTTATGAACTATGGACTTTATGGACTTTATGGACTTTATAACTTTATAACTTTATAACTTTATGGACTTTTTTGTTTTAACAATTCTAAA
>PFAA01000038.1:0-1213 GCA_002778715.1 Candidatus Campbellbacteria bacterium CG10_big_fil_rev_8_21_14_0_10_35_52 | reverse complement strand
TGTAGAATATAGGTAATTCGTATTAAATGTATTTTTTTAAAAAGACATTATAAAGGACATGGATAAAAAATTGATATTTAATAATAGAAAATATCTCTCTTCCGGATATGCCGGAAAAATTTTTGGCTACACAAACGATTATGTGGCTCGCCTCGCGCGCCAAAAAAAAGTTTGCGGAAAAATGGTTGGACGAACATGGTATGTTGAAGAAGAATCTTTTAAAAATTTTATACAAAATAATACCGCGCAAAAAAACCAACTTCATAAAAAACTTTCTGAAAAACGCGCGGATGAATTAAAATATTTTGAACAAAGCAGAAAGCTCAAAAAAATAATTTCTTCTTTTTCGTCAGGCGTATTGTTACAACTAAAAAAATCTTCAAAATTTTTTAACAGTGTTTTTTTCAAAAAAGGACTGGCAGGAGCAATCGCTTTCTCGCTTGTTTTTGGAATTTATTTTTACAAGGACACATATATAGCAAAAGCCGGATTTGAAAAAATTTCTCGTGGCGCAATTCTTGCAATAAAAGCAATCGCGGAATTTAACACAAGAGATTTTATTACAGCATCCGTATTCGCTTCAAAAAATTTCACAGAGGACGCGACTGTGAATATTTATCGCGGAATAAAAAAGACAAAACCGCTCGCGAAAATATTTTCTAAAAACGCATATCTTCTTATTTCCGGAGACAAAAACGCGCGGATAAGTTTAAAGAAAAACACGGAAGCTCTTTTAAAAAATATTTCTTTATACACGGACAAAAATATTTCATCTGTTATCTTATCGGCGCGAGATTTTACAGCAGCTTTTTTTGAAAGCATTCCTCTAAAAATATATTCAATCGCGCAAAATAAAATTGACACGGCATATTCTGAAAAAATCTACACCGCTTTTCATAGCGGGTCGGCGAATGTATTTACAAGCATATTTGACAAAACATCAAATTATTTAAGCGAAACAGGAAATGACGCCGCGAACTCATTGAGAAAAAATGCCGTCTTTGTTTATGACAAGATTAATGAAACATTGTGCGATACGACGACTATATTCAAAATATGTTCAAAAGAAAAAGCCGTCGACACAGCGATTGTTTTAAGCGATGAAAAAAATGAAACGGCTCAAGTCAATGATGAACAATTTCCATCCGCAAGAATCGCGGAGGAGCAAGCTCCAAGGACTATCATAAACCAGCCGATTATTGAAAGAGTTGTT
>PFAA01000053.1:12447-12858 GCA_002778715.1 Candidatus Campbellbacteria bacterium CG10_big_fil_rev_8_21_14_0_10_35_52 | reverse complement strand
CGGCGATGTAACTCCTGCTACCGCTGTGGCGATTTCCGGGGCGACAACCCTTAATCTTCTGCCCAATGTATTCCAAGACCACT
Organism: Candidatus Campbellbacteria bacterium CG10_big_fil_rev_8_21_14_0_10_35_52; assembly: GCA_002778715.1. GTDB lineage: Bacteria > Patescibacteriota > Minisyncoccia > Phycocordibacterales > UBA2163 > UBA2163. The sequence goes on along the minus strand of PFAA01000053.1, from coordinate 12,775 downwards.
TTCGCTGGAGAAATGATGACGGGGCTGAAGCTTCAGGAGGAACGGCATCGGTAGGTATTATTAGACCCGATGGCGATTCTTCCGTGGCTTGGACAAGTGTGACGCCATCGGGCACTCACTTTAGCGCCATTGATGATGTTGTGACCCAGCCGACAGCCGGAGATACTGGCGATTTTATACGAGATAACGCGGTAAATGTCGATGATTTTACTATGGAGAACCCTTCAGGCGGCACAACATATACCGCAGTTGATGTTTGGGTATACGCGCTTACAGCCGGCAACGAAAAAGTAAATGTAAATTTAGTTATCGGCGGCACGCCGCAAAC
>PFAA01000053.1:11873-12425 GCA_002778715.1 Candidatus Campbellbacteria bacterium CG10_big_fil_rev_8_21_14_0_10_35_52 | reverse complement strand
CGTAACTTTAACCGCTTCATTTGCCTGGTATCAGGTAAGTTTTACCGGTCTTTCTATGAGTCAGGCGGACGCGGATGGTTTGATTGTTCGTTTAACGCAGGCAAAAGTTGGAGGACAAAGCAATGTTGATGTTGCCACTATGTATGCGGAGGTGTTTAGGGGCGTTCCCGCGGCAACTTGGGCGCAGGCGGAGGATGCGGCGCATACGGGCCTTGCCAAAAGCGCCAATATCCGACTCCGTTTTCAAGTTGACAATACTGGCGGTAGCGCTTCCGCTTACAACTATCGTTTGGAGTGGGCGGCGCAGAGCGGCACTTGCGATACGGGTTTTGTGGGCGAAAGCTACGTGGCTGTACCAGATGTTGCCGGCACAGAACATTTTGACATGGTAACGAGCGCGGAGAGTTTATTTGTTGACGGCGATCCGACTACTGCCCAGCTTACAAATGCAGAAGCATATACTTTCGTGGCCGGCGATCAAATAGAAAGCACATCCAATCAATCAGGCGCAATTACTTTGGCTCAAAACCAATATACTGAAGTGGAGTATGT
>PFAA01000053.1:0-11842 GCA_002778715.1 Candidatus Campbellbacteria bacterium CG10_big_fil_rev_8_21_14_0_10_35_52 | reverse complement strand
TCTGCTGATGTCGTCGCCCAAGTTACACTCGCTGCTGGTGGAGCAGTATATTCAATTGCTATAACTAGTAGCGGGACTATAGAATACGGTTTTGTGGAATTGAGCATAGCGTCAAGCACTGTCGGGAACGGCTACACGCAAACAGCGCAGAATAACGGGGATACGGCAAAGTTTAATGTCAAATCATCTGATGCAACGAACGGCACAGCGTGGACACTTGCGTCCGCCATAGGTAGCAATATATTCAAACACGAGTTCTCAACCACCACCGGCTCGCGGTGGGATGTTATGCCGGACAGCGCGACCTATGTTCTTGCCGACCCAAGCGTCGCCGGAAGCGGGACGGCAAATTTTGACTTTCGGCTCACCACACCGAACGCGTCCGCAGATTTTGTGCAAAAATCAATCACTATTACCGTGCAGGCGGTAGCGCCGTAGGATTGTGCCTCCACACTAATTAAGACTTTTGAATTATGTTTTATATCTATATGCTAAAAAGCAAAAAAGGTAATAAACTCTATATAGGTTATACAAATAATCTTAAACGGAGGATAAAAGAACATAATTCAGGCGATAATAAATCAACAAAGTTTTGAAGACCGTTTGAGTTGATTTATTACGAGGCATATAAATCAGAAGATGACGCTAAGCGCAGAGAAGATATGTTGAAACTTTTTGGACGCGCTTTAGGAGGTCTTAAATGTAGGATTAAATTAAGTCTTAATTAGTGTGGGGGTGTGGATAACTTTTATTTGCTTGATATAAATAACGGGGTATAATATTTATATTAAATTTGGTTTTTTTTAATAATAATTATTAGTTAAATTTTTTAAAAATAAAATGAAAAAAAATGCGCATATTTATATTATAGTCGCGATGCTTGTTGTAGGGGGGGTCTTTTATTGGGGCATATAACTAAAGCGGCTCAAACCGGCACCATTGCCGCGACAGTTACCCCTACCAACTTGGCTGTATCTATTACTGGCGATAGCGCAATCGCGTTCGGTTCTGTCGCTCTTTCAACAGCAACCACGACTGCGGGAAACAGCGATACGCAGACAGTTAATAACGACGGTTCTAATGCAGTGTTGAATGTCAAGTCAGGAAATGCAAGCGGAGGCGTGGCGTGGACACTGGGTACTTCCATTGGTAGTAATATATTTAAACTTGAAGTGTCTACCACAACAGGTTCAACCTATATGACATTCCAGGCGACAGACACATACCTTACTGCATCAAGTACATTTAATTCACTTACAAGCGGTGACCTTGATTTCCAGTTTACTACTCCATCTGCTTCAGATGACTTCGTAGAAAAATCGCTCACGATAACGGTGCAAGTAACCACTCAATAAGGGCGAGGTTAAGTGCGAAATAGGCAGCCGCGCAATTTATCTTTTTGGCGGATTGTGTTATTATTAAAAGCATGGCAATTTCATACAGTCAGAAAAGTTTGCTCGCTCTTGCTCTTGCTCTTGCTCTCGCTATCACTGGACTTTTTGTTTTTTCATACTCGGTTGTCTTAGCAAAAGTTGGTGTCGGCATGGGCGCGGGAGAAATACGCGTGGATGAGCCAGTGAAGCTCGGTGGCATTTATGAACTTCCGAGCGTCCGTATTTTTAATACCGGCGACGAGATAACGACATATGGTATGGGAGTCGCTTTTCATCAGGATTACCACCAGCTTCGCCCGGACAAGAACTGGTTTTCATTCAATCCTTCCACATTCACTATCCATCCCGGAGAAAGTCAGGAAGTTTCTATAACTATGATAGTTCCTCTGAAGGTCGCTCCGGGTGATTATTTTTCGTTCATTGAAAGCGGTCCGGTTCCGACTAACGCTCCAGGCACTTCTATTGGTGTTGCGGTTGGCACCAAGCTCTATTTCACGCTCGCGCCGGCAAACATCTTCCAGGCGATTGGTTTTCGTATCTCTAGTTTCTTTAAGACCTATTCTCCGTGGTCGTGGGGAGGACTCGGATTTATCGCTTTTATTGGATTGCTCTTTATTTTTAAAAAGTTTTTTTCGTTTAATATCGCTATGCGAAAAAAATAACCACGCGTATTTGTTTTGTTATTACTTTAAGTTATATATAATTAAAAAATATTTTATATGTATATCTTAAAAAGCGTAAAAGATAATATGTTGTATATTAGTTCAACTAATAATTTTTAAAAAAGATTTATTAAATATAATGAATGTAAAAATTGTTATAATTTGGCAAATCTCTTATGATAAAATAGGCAATAGAGAATTATCCATATTACGATAACAATATTTCATGATGGAGAATCATATTTTTATCAATTTTTTATGGATAGTCGCTCTTATAATTACTCCGCTTTTTCTATTCCTCGGACCGACTTATGCGGTAGGCGCAAGCATTACCGCAACGGTCAAGATAACCGTCTGTGGCGACAGTGTTGTTGAAACCCCGGAGCAGTGCGATGGCTCAAGTTTGAATGGTGCTTCTTGTGCGACACAGGACTTTACCAGTGGCACTTTAAGTTGTAATTCAAACTGCACTTTTAATACTTCCGCTTGCACTTCCGCTCCGTCTGGCGGTGGCGGAGGTGGTGGCGGAGGTGGTGGTGGTTATATTGCTCCAGTTACCGGCGTTACCCTCTCCGGCAGGGCTTATCCAAAAAGCACGATAACGGTTTTGAAGGACGCGCAAATCGTGGCAACTACGGTTGCTGACGCAAGCGCCAATTTTTCAGTGAGCGTTACCGGCATTTCCGGCGGCAATTATATTTTTAGCGTTTATTCGGAAGATAGTAAAGGAATCCGCTCATCTCTTTTAACTTTTCCGGTAAGCGTAACTTCCGGTGCCACCACTAACATCGGCGACATTTTTATTGCACCCACCATTGCGGTGGATAAGAGCGAAGTGAAACGCGGCGACAATATCGCTGTCTTCGGGCAATCAGCTCCACAAGCCGATATTGTTGTTTCAGTTAATTCAGAAGAGGAGTTTTTTGGTAAAACAATTTCAGACAAAGACGGTATTTATCTGTATAATTTTGATTCCAGCTTTGTTGAATATGGCACTCACTATACGAAAGCAAAAGCGGCCATCGGTAATCAGGATGTCAGTAGCTTCAGCAATTTAGTAAGCTTTAAGGTTGGGACAAAAAATGTGTTGGCCCAATTACAAACGGTCTCCAAAAAAGGCGATTTGAACGCGGATGGCCGGGTAAATCTGGTTGATTTTTCTATCGCCGCATATTGGTATAAAAGGCCGATAAGCGCGGAATTTGCCACTAAAGAAAAAGAACGGCTCAATGGCGACGGCAAAGTTGATTTGGTTGATTTTTCAATAGTGGCGTTTTATTGGACTGGGTAGGTCTGGAATTTAGAATATAGAATTTAGAATATGGAATTACCGAAAAAGAAAATACAATCATTTACGGACTTGGAGGTGTGGCGAGAAGCGCACAAGCTTGTGTTGCTTGTATATCGCAGTACTAAGAATTTTTCAAAGGAAGAGCTATTTGGTTTAGTTTCTCAATTGAGAAGAGACGCAGTTTCTATTACTTCTAACATTGCCGAAGGATTTTCAAGACAAAGTTACAAAGAAAAATTACAATTTTATTATATTGCTCTCGGTTCGTTAACTGAACTACAAAATCAACTTTTAATAGCCAAAAATTTGAATTATTTGAGTCAAGCAGAATTTCATGAAATCGCTGAGCAAGCTATAAGCGTTCATAAACTTCTAAACAGCTTTATTTCTAAAACCAAAATATTTATCAAATGAAAAAATTCCAAATCCCATATTTCATATTCCATATTCTGGTATTGTTCGCTTTAATTTTATTCTTCACCCAGCAAGCTCTAGCGGCGGAGTTAGATCTTTTTGCTTCAAAGCAGGAATTTTTTCAGGGCGAATCTATCCCAATTAAGGTCTTCCTCAATACTGATAATGAGAGTATTAACACGATAGAGGTGAAAATAAGTTATTCAAAAAACCTGATGTTAAAAAATTGGAGCGACGGAAATTCAATAATTAGTTTCTGGGTAGAAAAACCAAATGTTGAAGGCGAGATTATATCATTTAGCGGAATTATTCCTGGCGGTTATCAAGGCAAAGAGGGCTTGATTTTAACTTTAGATTTTGAAGCCGACAATGAAGGCAAGGGACTAATCACTATTCTTAATTCTGCTCGATTATTTTTAAATGACAGTTTAGGGACAAAAGCTGAACTTATTTTTAAAGATTTAGAATTTAATATTTCACGACCATCTGAACCATTCAAAATTCCAGATTCCAAATTCCAAATTCCAGATACAGAGCCGCCAGAATCGTTTAAGCCAGAGATTACGGCCGACCCAGCCATATTTGACGGAAAGTGGTTTTTGGTTTTCGCAACACAAGACAAGGGTTCCGGTATTGACGGCTACGCCATACACGAAAGCCCACGAATAAAAACACGAATTAGCACGAATGAATTGATGGAGGATGAGAGTCCCTATCTACTCAAAGACCAGAATTTAAGAAGTTACATTTATGTTAAAGCTGTAGATAAAGCAGGCAATGAAAGAATAGCGATGCTTGAACCAAGATATCCATTCAAGTGGTATGAAAGATGGGAGAACTGGTTTATAATTCTAATAGGATTTTTCATTATCTGCGCTTTTGTCAGATTACGATTAAAAAGCAAAATAAAAAAGTAAAATGATACACTTAAAATTTAATATTTCATATTTCATATTCTTACTTTTGGCATTGTCATTTTGTATTTTGTTTTTTCCGTTTTCAATTATCAATGCGGCGACGCTTAACTTCTCGCCACCATCCGGCTCATACGGCGTCGGTGTCAGCTTTTCAGTGAATGTAACTGTAGAGAGTGTTGACCAAGCGATGAATGCTGTTTCTGGAGTCGTGTCGTTTCCATGGGATAAGCTTGAGGTTGTCTCCATTTCCAAACAGGGGTCCATTCTTTCTTTGTGGCCGGTGGAGCCGTCGTTCTCAAACAGCGCGGGGACGGTCAGTTTTGAAGGTATAGCGCTTAACCCCGGATATACAGGCGCCTCCGGAAAAATTCTTGCCATTACTTTTCGCGCGCGAAACGCGGGACAGGCGAACCTAAGTTTCTCTTCTGGCTCTGTTCTGGCAAATGACGGCACAGGCACAAATATCTTAAAAGGGCTTCAAGTCGCGGTCTTTACACTCACGAGCGTGGTAGAGACGCCTCTTTCGCCACAGGCAGAAACATCGGTTGCAACTCCGAACGCGCTCAATATTATTTCCTCTACCCATCCTGACGATATCAAATGGTATGTGAACAATACGCCAGAATTTTCTTGGGAGTTGCCACCCGGCGCGCTTGAAGCGCGAACGCTTATCGGCAAGTCTCCCACAGGCAACCCATTTGTGTCCTATATTCCGCCAATAAATAAAAAGAAAGTTGATGAGCTCCCGGACGGCACCTACTACTTTTCTCTCCAAGTTAGAACATCGGCGGGATGGAACGCTGTTTCGCGGTATCGTGTGAATATTGACACCACGCCACCGAAGCCATTCTCCATAACTTTCCCGCACGGCGATAAGGGCTTTGCGCCCCAACCTGTCGTTTTCTTCAAAGCGATTGATAATGAATCGGGAATAAGCCACTACGACATAAAAATCGGAGATAACGAGGAGCTGCCTAAAATTGCTCCCGATACAGTATCTAATCCATATCTCCTGACTCCTCAACTCCCGGGCAAACATACCCTGTTCGTTTTTGCTATTGACAGAGCAGGAAACATACGCAGCGCATCGGCGGAGTTTACGATTAAAGGCATTGATATGCCGATAATCACCTATTATCAGAAGACGATTAATGTGGGAGATACGATAAAAATCAGAGGAACAACCTATCCTAACTCTTATGTCAATGTGTATATTCGCGAAGGCGACAGATTGATTTCGGAAGAAAACACCAAAAGTGATGCTACCGGTAACTTCGTGCTTGTTGTTTCAAAGCGTCTTGATTCCGGTGTGTACACATTCACCACGCGCGTAATCGATGAACGGGGAGCGCAAAGCACCGAGACACCACCATTTACTATTTCGGTCCAGTCAGAGTTTGTCATAGGCCTCGTGAACTTTGTTTTGAAGTATCTCTCTATGGCTATTCTCGCTCTGCTTGTGCTTAGCGCGCTCGCATGGGGTGGAGTGCATCTCTGGTTTAGGATTTCTCGCACAATTGCGCGTATGCGACACGAGGCGCAGGAAGCGGAAATGGTGTCCAAAAAGGCTTTCAAAGTTCTTCGCGAGGGTGTTGCTAATCATGTGACACGACTTAAGAAGGTTAAAAGAAAACTCACGGAGGAAGAATCGGAATTTTTGAAACAATTTGAACAAAAACTTGAAGAAGCGGAAGAATTAGTTACGAAAGAGATACAAGACATCTCACACTCGTGAGTTTTAGGGAGCCCCGTCCGCGATACATTCTGTTTCTTCGCGGGTGGGGATTTGCGGAGACCAGGAGACCTTTCACAAAATTGTGGGTAGTATGGCGTGACTTTCGTTTATTACGAATTTGGGACTGTTTACTAAATTACGCCTGATATTTTTTTGTTTCTATAATTTTCTTAAAATGATATCTCAGATGTCGGACATTTGGGATATCCAAGTTAATAAAAAGGAGAACTCTTGATTTATTAAATTCTACTATGTCAACAAGGTTGGACCTTGCTGGACCTTGCTGTATCCTTGAGATGACCTAAACAAAAATGACCCAAGCAAGGTTTAGGTTATAAGATAAGAATGTCGGGCTTTCATAGTGTTTTAATTCTGCTATGTCAGACACAATTTTACGCATGGTCTCACGAATTTTTGATAAAGTAATTTCAAGCAAAGTCGTAAAGACACTCCAGTTTTCTTGATATATAATCTGAAATTTTGTATAATATATCACATTAGATAAGTGTTGATTAAAGAACTGTAATATGTCGCTTTATCAAAACAACTTTCTAAGGTCTAATTTTATTAGTAAGTAAGTAGATAAATAAAGTGGCATACGATAATCAAGATAAAGAACGCCAAATGTATCAAGGAAATTGGAAATGTTCAGGTTGCGGAGCGGATATTAATCAGCTTCCATTTCAGCCGGACCCTGCTCGTGAAGAAGGTCTTCTTTGTAGAGACTGTCATAAACAAAAAATGTCAGACAGACCTCGCAGAGATAATGGCAACAGAGAACGCCAAATGTATCAAGGAAATTGGAAATGTTCAGGTTGCGGAGCTGACATTAACCAGCTTCCATTTCAGCCGGATCCAGCGAGAGCGGACCAGTTGAAATGCAGAGATTGTTTTAGAAAATAAAATTTTCACAATCGGCGTTATAATACAAAAAACCGCCGCGGCATATGCCGCGGCGGTTTTTTGTGTATTACTTACGCTTTATTTACATTAGTAGCGTTAAGTCCTTTTGGACCCTCTGTTACTTCAAAAGTAACTTTGTCACCTTCGCGAAGATCATTGAATTGCGTATTCTGCAATTCGTTAGCGTGGAAAAAAAGATCTTTTTCCTCGCCTTCTCGCGCTATGAATCCATATCCTTGGTCAGTGACTCGAGCTATTGTTCCTGTTTGCATTTTTATAAGAAAACTAATCTAATAATATTCAAACCTTAAAAAAACCAAGAAATCCTCTTTTTAGGATTTAATGGACTATTTTTAAACACTGCGGAATTCAACTTCGACTTATTAGTTTCCCTCAACAGTTTTGATTTGATTAATCTATATTAGCATATGAGATTTGTTATGTCAAGTTAAATTTTTTGACATTAGATAAGATTTATGATATTATTTAGAAACTCCTAAACAAAGATTATCTGTTATCATAAATCACAAACGATACTTTTTACATAATATTTCTTGATGAAACTTGTATAGTTCGTTATAATAATATAATACTTAAATATGGACATAGAACATCTAACAAAAATGCAAATAGTGCTCCTCACTTTATTGGTGAGCTTTGTAACTTCTATCGCGACAGGGATAATTACAGTAACACTGATGAATCAAGTTCCCCCAGCGGTAACACAGACATTAAATCGCGTTGTTGAACGGACAGTTGAACGAGTTGTGCCTGACAAATCTCAAGGCGCCAGCGTTATAACAAAAGAAGTTACCGTAGTTGTAAAAGAAGATGATTTAATTACAGATTCAATAGAAAAGAATTTAAAAAGCGTTGTAAGGATAATGAAAAAAACAGACGAAGGCGTTGCTGGCAATCTTTTGGGTTTGGGTGTTATTGTTTCAAATGATGGAATAATAATGACCGACCTCTCCATTACGAAAGATAATTCAGCGTTCATTATTGAAACAGAAGGCGGACATCTGTTTAACGCCAATATTATTGAAACAAAAAGCAAAAAACCCGTATCTTTTATTTTTGTAGAAAAATCTGAAGATAATTCGGAAGATAATAAAGACAGCAAAGACAGTATGTTAAAAACCGTGTTTTCTCCGATTGCATTTTCAGGCGCGAATACTTTAAAACTCGGACAGACCGTTATATCTATTACTGGAGGAAAAAGAACTGATGTGGCAGTGGGTATTATTTCAGGATTTATTGAAAATGACATTGAAAAAGCAAGCCAACCCCTTAATACCGACACATTAAATGAAAAAGCCGCGAATGATGAGAAAGATATTCCGCAAGAAACTATAAAAACATTTTCAATAATAAAAACAAATATTGACAAAAACAATGTTATAACAGGAAGTCCTCTTATTGATATGTTTGGCAAAATTATTGGTATATCAACGATAGATTCATTTATGGAAAATAATTCAGCGATATTTATTTCTGTTGTAGATGTAAAAAATATTCTTTCCGATATAAATCCTGTTAATAAAGAAGCGACAGAAATTAAAAAACAATAAAATGAAATTTTTTACGAATTTTTTAATCTGTCAATTTTACATTATAAAATTTTAAATTTAAATTTTTAATATGCCACCATTTAACAATTTCACAACAAAAGCAAAAGAAGCAATCCGTAAAGCGCACGAAATCGCAATTGAACGCGGTCAAAACCATGTAAACCCTCTTCATCTTTTAACAGCATTAGTGCTTCAGGAAGAAAGTATGGTTTTTTCCATATTGGAAAAACTTGATATTGACACTATGCTTCTTACAGACACACTTCTTGAAACGCTTGAGACCCCGGAATCTGGCTCTGTATTATCGCCTTCTTATCAGCTTTATCTTACGCCGGAGCTCGCGCGAGTATTGGAGGGCTCAAGTAAAGTAGCTTCTCATTTTGGCGACCAATTTGTCTCAACAGAACATCTTTTTATCGCTATGCTTGATTATCCTGGTCCTTCTCGCGAAATTCTCGCACGATTTAAGCTTGACAGAAATACTGTCGCGCATGTTCTTCAAGAACTTAAAAATAGCAAAGTTACCGAAGTTGAACAGCCCAAACGATTTCGCGCGCTTTCAAAATACACAAGGAGTTTGACAAAACTGGCGTTAGAAAATAAGCTTGACCCTGTCGTTGGACGCGATAATGAAATTACTCGGGTGATTCAGATTTTATCGCGCAGAACTAAAAATAATCCTATATTGATAGGCGAAGCGGGCGTTGGAAAAACAGCTATTGCCGAGGGTCTTGGGCAAAGAATGGCATCTGGCGATGTTCCTGAATCTCTTAAGAACAAAGAGTTATTATCTCTTGACCTCGGTCTTTTGATTGCAGGCACAAAATATAGAGGCGAATTTGAAGAGCGACTGAAAAATATAATGCGCGAAATTGAGCGCGCCGAAGGCAATGTGATTTTATTTATTGATGAAATACATACCATTGTCGGCGCCGGCGCGGCGGAAGGAGCTATGGACGCTTCAAATATGCTCAAACCAGCTCTCTCGCGAGGCGACCTTCGCGCTATTGGTGCGACAACGCTTAAAGAATATCAAAAACACATTGAAAGAGACCCAGCTCTTACAAGACGGTTTCAGCCGGTTTATGTTCAAGAGCCGTCTCTTGATGATGCGGTTTCTATATTGCGCGGACTTCGTGAAAAATACGAACTTTATCATGGGGTGCGTATAACAGACGACGCTATTGTAGCCGCCGTAAATCTATCAAGTCGTTACATAACGGATAGATTTTTACCTGACAAAGCGGTTGACTTGATTGACGAAGCGGCGTCATCGCTTAGGATTTCTCTTGAAAACAAACCGCCTATTTTAGAAGAAGCTCAGAGGAAGATTATGCGATATGAAATAGAAAAGGAAGCTCTTAAAAAAGATTTGGAAAATTCCGGTGATAAAAAAGTTGTTAAGCGAGTAAAAAAGATTAACAAAGACATAGCTGACTTAAAAGAGAAAACGAAAGAAATTGAATTAAAATGGAATAACGAGAAAGAGGTTCTTGGTGAAATAAAAAATATTAAAAAAGAACTTGAAACGCTTCGCATAGAAGCGGAAAGCGCGGAAGCAAAAGCCGATTTGGCAAAAGCCGCGGAGATACGATATGGGAAACTTCCGTCTTTGGAAAAAGAATTTGACACAAAGACAAAACGGCTTAAAAAACTTCAACGGTCAAGAAGAATTTTAAAAGAAGAGATTATGGAAACCGATATCGCTGATATCGTTTCTCGCTGGACAAATATTCCGATAACGCGAATGCTTGAAGAAGAAGCGGAAAAACTCGGCAGAATGGAAGAAGTTCTAAAGAGCAGAATAATAGGACAAGATGAATCCGTGAATAAAATCGCAGACGCGGTAAAACGCTCGCGAGTGGGTATAGCTGACCCAAATAAACCGATAGGTTCTTTTCTTTTCTTGGGTCCGACCGGAGTTGGAAAGACGGAGCTTACAAAGGCATTAGCGGAGTTTATGTTTGATGATGAAAGGTCTCTTATAAGAGTGGATATGTCTGAATATATGGAAAAACACTCTGTGTCTAAAATAATAGGAGCGCCTCCCGGATATGTCGGGCATGACGAAGGCGGTTCACTTACGGAGACTGTTCGTCACAGACCATACGCAGTCCTTCTTTTTGATGAAATAGAAAAAGCGCATCCTGAAGTATTTAACATTTTGCTTCAAGTTCTTGACAACGGTCGTCTTACTGACGCAAAGGGCAGAGTCGTAAATTTTAAAAATACTGTTATAATTTTAACTTCAAATATCGGCTCGCAATATATAGACAAAATGGCAAGCATAGGATTTTTGTCGCAAGAAAATAATGATAAAAATGTTCAATACGAAAACGCGAAGGAAAAAGTAATGGAAAGTTTGAAAGATTATTTCAGACCGGAATTTCTCAACCGTCTTGATGAAATAATATTGTTTAATATTCTTACGCAAGAGGCGATGAAAAAGATTGTTGAAATCCAAGTAAAAATTATAAAAGACCGTTTGAAAACAAAAGGCATTGAGCTTAATATCTTGCCGGAAGTTTTTATATTCCTCGCGAAAGAAGGATATAGTCCGCAGTATGGCGCGCGGCCGCTTAAGCGTTTAATACAAAATAAAATTCTTACCAAAATTGCTTCTCTTATAATATCGCAAGGTGTTGCGGAAGGTGGTTCTATTGAAGTTGATTTCAATAACAATGAATTTGTTTTTAATGTAAAGAAAAAAGGCGTAAGAAAAAATAGAAACATTAAAAGTAATATAAATGTTTCAAAAAACTCGGAAAAAATGATAGTATAAAACTATGCGCGTCGGTGGCAGAGTGGTCAAATGCAATTGGCTGTAAACCAATCGGTCTTGTACCTACGGGGGTTCAAATCCCTCCCGGCGCACAAAAAAATCGCCTACAGGCGGATTTTGACTGCGTCGGGAGGGATTTGAAAGTCGGAAGAAACGCGCCAGTGGCGCGTTTA
>PFAA01000027.1:3070-3863 GCA_002778715.1 Candidatus Campbellbacteria bacterium CG10_big_fil_rev_8_21_14_0_10_35_52 | reverse complement strand
AATGACGGAAAAAAATTGAAAGGAGTGACTCATTATTGCTTCTTTATCGTCTTTATTTGTATTTTATCCTTGTATCTTGAATAATTGCCACGCGTTTTTTGTCGTTTGCTCAGCTACTTCTTCAAAACTTATACATCTTACTTCCGCGATTTTATGAGCCACATATTTCACATATGCTGGCTCATTTCTTTTCCCCCGATGTGGAATTGGAGCGACATACGGGCAATCGGTTTCAATTAAAATTTTCTCTAAAGGAATATTTTTTATAGCTTCGTCATAGGAATTAGTAAAAGTTATAACTCCGGAAAAAGAAATATAAAATCCCAATTCAATATATTCTTTCGCCTGTTCCAAATTTCCGGTAAAAAAATGCATTGCTCCACTTGGCGGTTTAACCGCCAAGTGGAGGATTTTCAGCAAATCGTCGTGAGCGTCGCGACAATGAATAATAATCGGTTTATTTACTTCTTTTGCCAATTCTAAATGCTTTATAAAAACTTCTTTTTGTTTTTCTTTAATACTTTCCGCTTTTAACCTGCCTGTCGGTGAAGCAGGATTTTCATTTGTTTGATTTTCAATCATATGAAAATCAAGCCCGCATTCTCCTATTCCGACTACTTTTTTATTTTTCGCTAAATTTAAATAAAAATCGTAATTAAATTCTTGCGGCTTTGATTTGTATTTTATCAATTCTCCGTTATCCTTATATTCCACATTTTGTTCAATTAAATGGTTAGGATGCAAACCAACTACCGCGTAAACGCCTTCCACATATTCTCCCGCTATTTTTATT
>PFAA01000027.1:2373-3034 GCA_002778715.1 Candidatus Campbellbacteria bacterium CG10_big_fil_rev_8_21_14_0_10_35_52 | reverse complement strand
AATATGAGCATGCGTATCTATCAATAAATTTTTATTTTCCATAGATTTATAATTATAATTCAGACAAAATTTAAAAGCGGAGTTTTTCATTTCATTCAAAACTCCCGAATTAAAACCTTCGCAAACTTTTGAAATCATTTTACCAAATATGATACACAAATCCAAAAAGCGAAATCTGAAATGATGCCCGCCGCCTACGGTGGCGGGCAGAAAAACCCATCGGCTCGCGGGCAAAAAATTTCCTCCCCTTGAACCCCTCCATTTTTTGCCCGCTCGCCGGAAACTCTTATATACTTTTAATATAGTGAACTATCTTTTCAATAAACATTTCATAATCATTTAATACTATTGTATTACCAAATTCATTATTTATGATAGTTGATATTTGTATTGGAGAATCAGATATTTGATTTAAATAATATCGTTTATATTTCGTTTTTGTTGTTATCATATCATAATCGCAATTTGGAAACTTAATAATGAATAGCAAAGTTTTAACGGGTGTATGAAAATATCTATCAGTATTGTCTCTGGATAATACTATATATTTATCAATATTATGAGTAGTAAGTTTTTCCCATTTTGTAATTATACCATTGTTGTTATAATACGGCATTTCATCGGGTAATATTAAAATTTGGAAATAATCCTTATTATTGGT
>PFAA01000027.1:0-2363 GCA_002778715.1 Candidatus Campbellbacteria bacterium CG10_big_fil_rev_8_21_14_0_10_35_52 | reverse complement strand
ATCTTCCGTCAAGTTTCCCCTCTTTACTATCTCCGAGTCCGAGTGATTTTATTTTGTATGGATCGCCTAGCTTATCTTTTATATCTTTCGCTATTGCACCATGCAATACAACTAATTTTTTATTACTTCTTGAATGTGTTTTAAGAAACTTTAAAAAAGATTGTTTTACTATTTGTAGAAATTAACTATTGTTCATATTATTTCAATTAAAATAATGCTGGTTGAGATTTATAAAATTGGGGATGCACAAAATCTTTCAAAAAACTTTTTGCGTATGATTTATATCCGCCACAATAACTTTTTGAAACAGATTTAATGTACTCTTTCATTAAATTTGAATTTAATGCTTTGCATAAGTCGTAAAGGCTAATATTGTTTTTCGGCTTAACACAATATCCAGCATAAAAACTGGTTTTTTCATCTTCAATTACATGAAAGCGGGGCGCAATATTCATTGTGCTGGTTATAATTTTTCTCCCAAAACTTGTTCTCAATCCTTGATTTCTGCCAAAAGCATAAAATTCCTCATAATTTTTACCACCACCCTTATCTCTATTTTCTAAAACGTCTTTTTTTTGTAAAAAGTATTTATAAGCTTCGGGATAATTTTTTTGAAAAATGTTTCTAATGATTATTTTTTCGTTCTTATAAGGGAAAATCAGAAAAAGATTTTGGTTTTGTCCTTTATATGTCGAGGCTTTGATAATTGGAACGCAAATATTTTTTTCAATTTTAAAATTTTCAAGATAAAAATATTTTTTATCTTGATTCTCTGGTGAGAAAATATAAACATCATCTTTTAATGTTGCTATGCCGTAGTGAATGTCTGCTATCTCTTGGAGCGTGGCATATTTTTTACTGAGTTTAATAATTCTATCTGAAAATTTTTCATCAAAAAATTCCCACCGCTCCGATTTAATGTGCTGGGCTGATATTTTTTTATACTCCAAATTGTTAAAATCACTTTTAAAATTTTCCGTGTATAAAAAATTTATGGTTTTTTCCTTTTGTAAAAAAGTAATTGCCGTATAGGCAGTTGCGTCTCTAAACACTTGATGGTGGTCAAAATTTATTATTTTTGTTAAATACGGGAGTATCAAATTGCGCAAATTTTTTCCTGCTGCCGAGTAAAAATGAGAGTTCGGTGTAATAAAAACGATTTTACCGTTTTTACTCAATAATCTTAAAGCTTGCTCAAAAAAACAAAAATACAAATCAATTGATCCGTTTGAGGCAGTAATATAATTTGCTTGCAATTGTTCCTTTCTATCATTTAAATTCTGTATGCGGACATAAGGGGGATTGCCAATTATAAAATCAAAACTTTTATCGAATTTGAGGAAGCAAAAATCACTAGTGATTGAATTATATTTTTTTATTTTTGTTTTTGATAATTTTTGTAAATTTTGTTTTGTTTTTTCTGTATATTCTTTCGATATATCAACAAAATAAATATTATTCTCAATCACTTTCTCTATTTTTTTTCCTGATAACTTTGAGAATTTTTGAGCAGCAATAGTTGCAAAAATACCCTCGCCACAACCTGCGTCTAAAATTTTTTCATTTCCGCTTATTTTACGACCACTAAGTACTTCTTCAACCATAAAATCAACCACCCATTCAGGAGTAAAAACAACGCCATTTTCTTTTTTTACCGCTTCATTCATACTCATTTATATTATAGCGTATATTCAAATAAAATAAAAATTGCGATCTCGAGGGAAAATAAATTTATAAGAGTTTCCGGCGAGCGGGCAAAAAATGGAGGGGTTCAAAGGGAGGAAATTTTTTGCCCGCGAGCCGTTCCCGCCACCCGCGCGTCAGCGCGGAGCCGAGCAGAACATTTTGTTTTTCCTTAACTGAAAATTTTTCAGGGGGCGCGCGCAAATTAAAAAATGCACTGCAAAGCAGACCGCCGCTTTGCAGTGGCTGGCGGCGGGTCAGCGCAAGTTTCGCTTTTTGGATTTGTGTATCATATTTGGTAAAATAATTTCAAAAGTTTGAGCGGAATTTGAATTGGGAGTTTTTCATTTCATTCAAAACTCCGAACGCTGAACGAAATCCGAACTTTTTTTTAGCGAAAATCCGAACGCTGAATTTTGAAAAACTTTTATGCTCGGGCGGGCAAAAAGGAAGGGGGTTGGGGGGAAGGAATTTTCGCCCGCCCTCGCTTTTCCACCGCCGCCGAATTTCGTGCCAGTGAAAATAGCGCGCCGCCTACGCATTAGAAGCGGAAACCTTATTATCATTTTGTCCGTCAATCAAAACAATGTTCTCTTTTCCTGTTAAACCAGTTCTGTTCAAAATCTCAATAACTCTTTTATGTTCTTCCTCGGTAAAATAAATAATCACCTTGAAAGAGG
>PFAA01000044.1:2473-3341 GCA_002778715.1 Candidatus Campbellbacteria bacterium CG10_big_fil_rev_8_21_14_0_10_35_52 | reverse complement strand
ATAAAACGATTTGAAAAACGCGAAATAGAAGCAAAAAATCAAAAATTAAAAAAAGAATTGGGAATTGAAAAAAATGAAAAAGTGATAATCACCACTTCTCGGCTTGCGGAAAAGAATGCTATTGACGCTATTATAAGAGCCCTTTCGTTTTTGCCAGGTAATTATAAATTACTAATTGCCGGTTCAGGAGAACTTTTTTATAAACTTCGCAAACTTACCGATGATTTACGGCTTACAAAAAGAGTATTATTTTTAGGCAATATAGAACACAATGAATTACCGCCATATCTGCACATTGCAGATGTTTTTGTTCGCCCGTCGCTTTCTGAAGGTATGGGAAATTCGTTTATTGAAGCGATGGCCTCCGGTACTCCTGTTATAGCCACGAAAGTGGGAGGGATTACGGATTTTCTTAAAGATGGCGACACGGGACTGTTTTGTGGCATTAACGACCCAAGAGGAATATCGGAGAAGATAGAAATCTTAATGAAAGATAATGAATTGCGAGAGAAAATAATTAAAAACGCAAAACAAATGGTTTCTGAAAAATATGACTGGAATTTAATCGCAATGAAGATGAAAAACAGCGTTTTCGGCAAAATTGACAGAGGTCGCACCTCCGTCATATAATCTCTGTATAGTATTAGTGCTATGAATAAAAACATCTTTCACATGATTAATAGAGGCGTGGAAAAAAGGAAAATTTTCCTTGCGAATAGAGATTACATCCGTTTCATTCATAATATAAGTGATTTTAATAGCGTAGGTAATGCGCTTCAATCGTATGTGCGTCGAAGAAATAACAACTTGACGGAGGTGCGACCTCCATCAAAACAACTTGTTGATGTATTCTGCTGGTCTTTATTGC
>PFAA01000044.1:0-2449 GCA_002778715.1 Candidatus Campbellbacteria bacterium CG10_big_fil_rev_8_21_14_0_10_35_52 | reverse complement strand
TACTGCATCTGCCATTTTATATCCACTCAAATCCCCTTGACATGTTTCAACTAAATTGGAGAGAAGATAGGATTAAAGACATTAAAGGCGCGATAAAATTTCTTGAAGAGTATCGCTGGTCAAACTATCGCGATATTATAGGAAAAGGACAAGGGGAATTTGCTGATGCGTCAAACAAGGAACTTTTTTTTGATATGTTTAATACAAATGAGCGGCAATATCGGCAAGATATGATTGAATGGCTGAAAGAAGGCGAATACAGTATAAAATTGACAGACTCTTAAAATCATTGAATTATTGACGGAGGTGCGACCTCCGTCAATGACAAATGGTTTCTGTCTCTGAAAAAATATGACTGGAATTTAATAGTAAAAAATATGAAAGAAAAAGTTTTTGACAAACTTGACGCAAATCAAAATAAAAATATTCTTATAGCCACAGGTCTTTTTCCGCCAGATATAGGAGGACCTGCCACATATTCAAAACTTCTTTTAGACGAATTGCCCAAGCATAACTTCAATGTGTCTGTATTGAGTTTCGGAGAGGTAAGAAAATTACCTAAAATACTTCGGCATATTTTTTATTTTTTTAAAGTATTACGCGGAGGCGGAAAAGCGGATATTATTTTCGCGCAGGACCCAGTGAGCGTGGGTTTGCCGTCAATGCTTGCCGCAAAAATTTTACGAAAGAAATTTCTCCTTAAAATAGTCGGCGATTACGCGTGGGAACAATATCAAAACAAATTACAAATTACAAATTACAAATTACAAACGAATTTAAAATTCAAAACCTTAGAAAAATTTCAAATAGAACGAAGCGATTTTATCACGGAGTTAAGAAGAAAAATTGAGCGAAGTGTGGCAAAAAGAGCGAGTAAAATAATTGTCCCAAGCAATTATTTAAAAAAAATTATTTTAATGTGGGGCATTAACGAGGAAAAAATATCAGTTATATATAATGGACTTAAATATAATCAGGAATCAGGCAACAGAGAAACCATCCGCGCTCTTTTGCAGTTTGAAGGAAAATTGATTATAAGCGCGGGGCGGCTTGTTCAATGGAAAGGTTTTGATACTCTTATAAAAATTTTTCCATATATAAAAAAGAAATTCAATAACGCAAAACTTATTATCGCGGGCTCCGGACCCGATTTGGGCAAATTGCAGAAGTTAATTGACGATAAAGAGCTTTCTAATGACATTGCTCTTACAGGCGCGTTGCCAAAAGAAGTTCTTTTAAGATATATTAAAGCATCGGATGTGTTTGTTCTTAATACCGGCTATGAAGGATTTTCTCACCAATTGCTTGAAGTGATGGATGTCGGAATACCACTTATTACGACAAATATAGGAGGAAATCCTGAAATCATAAAAAATGGAGAAAATGGCTTACTTGTTGGATATAATGACGAAAAAGAGCTTGGAAAATCTATCATAAAACTTTTAAGCGACAAAAAATATGCTGACAAACTCGTATTAGAAGCAAAGAAAAAAGTTAAAGAATTTAGCGAAGAGCGAATGATTAAAGAGACAATTAAGTTATTAAAAACAATATGAAGGTCTTAATGATTTCAACTGACAAAAAAATATTTGAAGACGGAAGCGATGTGAGAGACCGTATGATAGAATATGGAAAACTTTTTGACGAACTTAATATTATTATATTTACTCCGCGAGGATTTAAGATGAAACAAATCGCGGAAAATATATCCGTGTATCCGACAAACTCGCAAAATCGTTTTTTTTATGTTTTTGACGCTGTTAAAATTGGAAAACAAATAATTAAAAATCTCAAATTAAAAATTAAAAATTTACAGAATGATTTAATAATTTCATGTCAGGACCCGTTTGAGGCGGGTTTTTCTGGGTGGCTTTTGACGCGAAAATTCAAAATTAAATTACAGCTTCAAATTCATACAGATTTTTTATCGCCATATTTTAAAAAAGAGTCCATATTAAACCGCATTCGCGTTTTAATGGCAAGATTTTTAATTCCGCGCGCCGATTGCGTCAGAGTTGTTTCAAAAAGAATAAAAAATTTAGTATCTTCCAAATTTAAAATTCAAGATTCAAAACTCCAGATTTTGCCGATTTTTGTTGATATTGAAAAAATAAAAAACACTATCGTCACGGTCAACTTGCGCAAAAAATATCCGCAATTTGAAAAAATTATTTTAATGGTGTCGCGACTTGAAAAAGAAAAAAATATCTCTCTCGCGATTTCCGCGATGAAAGAAGTCATAAAGAAACATCCAAAGACAGGGCTTGTTATTGTCGGCGAGGGGAGCGCGCGAAAAAATCTCAAATCTCGCGTCTCGGCTTTCAAATTAGACGGCAATGTGATATTTGACGGCTGGCAAAATAAAGAAACTATTTTTTCTTATTACAAAACAGCTGATTTATTTTTAATAACATCATACTATGAAGGATACGGAATGACCATTATAGAA
>PFAA01000029.1:2860-15047 GCA_002778715.1 Candidatus Campbellbacteria bacterium CG10_big_fil_rev_8_21_14_0_10_35_52 | reverse complement strand
CGATAGAGGAGTTGAACCTCTGACCTCATCAACGTCAATGACGCGCTCTACCAACTGAGCTAATCGCCCTTCATCTAATAAACAATTATTATTGTATCAAAAACGATAGATTTTTCACAAGAATTATTCGCTTGCGTATAAGTCGCTTTGATTGATATTTAATTTTTATATAATGCTTAATTATGCGAATGATATTGAATAAATCATTTTTTAACAGACAGACGCTTAAAGTCGCGAGAGGATTGCTGGGAAAATTTATTGTTAAAAAAATTAAAAGAAAAGAAATCAGCGTGATGATAACAGAAGTTGAAGCGTATGACGGATTTGAAGATAGAGCGTCTCACGCTCATAAAGGAAAGACGGATAGGAATGAAATAATGTTCGGCGAAGCAGGATATTGGTATGTTTATCTTGTATATGGAATGTATAATATGTTAAATATCGTAACAAGCAAAAAAAATTATCCCGCGGCTGTTTTAATACGCGGAGTAGAATGTAAGGGAGAAAAAATTGATGGTCCTGGGAAACTTACGAAATTTTTAAAAATAGACAGGGATTTTAATAAAAAGACAGCAAATAAAAAAACCGGACTTTGGATAGAAGACAGAGGTGTGAAAATAAAAAACAGTGAAATTAAAAAAACTCCGAGAGTTGGAGTTGATTATGCCGGAAAGTGCGCTGAAAAATTATATAGATTTGTTTTAATAAAAAAATAAGACAGAAATCGCTATAGCGATTTCTGTCTTGTATATTATGCTTGCCAGTAGTTTTAATATCTAACTACCGGCTTATAAAAAGAAAAAAACATCTGTCGATATTTTCGATATTTTTCTCTTTTTCTCTCTTTTTTCTTTTTTTTACTACTGCCGAAATATGAAAACGCAAATCGGCAATAGTTATAATTTAATTCAAGCTTTTCTGTCTCTCTTTCAACAAGATTTTTGAATTCTTTCTTGTTGTTACTACTGTGATATTTTTTTGCAATTTTTTCTACTAATTTCTCTGCCGTTTCGGGGCAGAGATAACAATTTCTACTTTTCTCTATTTCTTTTATTAATTTATTTATTTTTATATTCATCACTTCCCCCTTTTCAAAAAATAAAAAAATAAAAACAATCTATACAAAAGTATACTAAAAAATATAATCTTGTCAAATTTTTTTGATTTTTTCAAACAGCGAGTTTTTGTTTAATATTAGGAAGTTTGATGCTGTTTGAAGAGAGGTAAATGGAATCATACATCAAATTTGTATATAAAAACTTGACTTTATACGGATAATTTTGATATTATATAAAAATTCCGCAAAAAGGATGTTAAATGGAAAATAAACAAGAAAAATTAGAAGAAGTAAGCGGTGTGGTGGATGAGGCCTTGCCAAACGCATTATTTCGGGTAACCCTTGAAAATAATGAACAAATCATAACCTATCTTTCGGGAAAGATGCGAAAGTTTAGAATTAAAGTTCTTGTCGGGGACAAAGTAAGAGTTATTTTAGACAGTTATGGCGGAAAAGGAAGGATAATAAAACGGCTTTAAATAAAAGAAAATTATGAAAGTAAAATCGTCAGTAAAAAAAATATGCGCGAAATGCAAGACCGTAAGACGAAAAGGCAGAGTTTGCGTGATTTGCAGTAATCCGCGACATAAACAGAGGCAAGGTTAGCGTTATATTAAAAATAAAAAACAAAGGCAAGAAATCAAAATATATGTTATATTATTGTTTTAAGTTTTTAATGCAATTGAGTTATTAATTTATTTTCTTTAATTTAATTTTAAGATATGCGTATATCAGGAATAACAATAC
The DNA here is from genome assembly GCA_002778715.1 of Candidatus Campbellbacteria bacterium CG10_big_fil_rev_8_21_14_0_10_35_52. GTDB lineage: Bacteria > Patescibacteriota > Minisyncoccia > Phycocordibacterales > UBA2163 > UBA2163. Next base: position 13,243 of record PFAA01000029.1, on the reverse strand, counting down.
CAGATAATAAGCGAATAGAATATGGACTAACTGCCGTATATGGTATCGGTATTTCAAGCGCGAGAGTATTATTGGACGGCGCGAAAGTAAATAGAGGAAAGAAACCATCAGAATTATCATCAGAAGAAGAAAATCTCATAAGAAAACTTGTTGAAGAAAGAAAAATTGAAGGCGATTTAAGAAGAGAGATTGCTTTCAACATAAAAAGATTAAAAGACATTAAGTCATACAGAGGGTCAAGGCATACGAAACGGCTACCCGCGAGAGGTCAGAGAACAAAGACGAACGCAAGGACTCTCAAAGGCGCGAAGAAGACCATGGGGTCGGGCAGAAAAAAAGTGGATAAAAAATAGCAGTATTATTTACGGATGTAAAATCAGAAATTAAATATTTTAGATTTATATAAAAAATGGGCAAAAAAAGAATAATAAAAAAAACAGGAGGAGAAGTTGATAGCGGTTTAAAATCCCGCTCTCTTTCGCGCGCGCCGAAAAAAAAAATAGATTCAGGGATTCTTAATATTCAAGCAACATATAATAATACAAAAGTTACGCTATCGGATAAAAAAGGCGGTTCAGTAATGTGGTCATCAAGCGGTTCTCTTGGTTTTAAAGGCGCTAAAAAAGGCACGCCTTTCGCGGCGGCAAAAGTAGGAGAGCTCCTTGGAGAAAAGGCTTCAATGATTGGTCTGAAAGAAGTGAGTGTTGTGATAAAAGGCGTTGGAGGAGGAAGAGAGTCGGCGCTCCGCGGTTTTATTTCCAAAGGAATTCAGGTTTCTTCAATAAAAGACGCAACACCGATTCCGCACAATGGTCCGCGGCCGAAGAAAGCGCGTAGAGTTTAATAAAATAAAAGCAATATATAAATAAGCCAAAATAGTTTTTTTATTAAGCTTAAATATGATAAACTAATTTAAATAATATGCGAATAGGTCCAAAATATAAAATTTCAAGAAGACTCGGAAGCCCGGTGTTTGATAAATGTCAGACACAAAAATTCGCGCTTTCCGAAGAAAAAAGAAAAAAGAGAGGAATTTCTTTAAAACGCCCGAAACAGATGTCTGATTTTGGTCGTCAGCTTATAGAAAAGCAAAAAATTAGATATACATACGGCATTGCTGAAAAACAATTATATAATTATGCAAAAGAAGCAATTGCGCGAAAAGATTTGAAGCCATCAGCGCGACTTATTGAAAATCTTGAATCACGGCTTGATAATGTCGTATATAGATTGGGTCTTGCGAAATCAAGGCAGATGGCGCGTCAGATTGTTTCGCATGGTCACATAACTATAAATGGAAAGAAAGTAACAATACCATCATACAAAGTATCAAAAGGTATGAAGATAAAAGTAAGAGAAGGCAGTAAAAATAGCGTTTTATTTGCGGATATTAAAGAAAAATTAAAAGATTATAAAACACCGTTATGGATTTCTTTTAACGAGAAAGTTCTTGAAGGAGAAATAAAAGACAAACCGGCGCAAGACACAACAGAGCTTTTGTTTGATATAAGTTCCGTGTTGGAATTTTATAGCAGATAATGAAAATATAAAACGCAAAGTAATAATAAAAACATCTTTATTAATTTTTATACGATTTATTTAATTTAAATAAAAATATGTCAGAATACAATGTATCACTTCCATCAAAGCCGAGAATAGTTTCAGAAGAAGAATTCAAAGGCACATACGAAATAGACGGTTTATATCCCGGTTATGGACACACTTTGGGTAATTCTTTAAGAAGGATTATTTTGTCGTCTTTGCCAGGCTCGGCTATAACATCTGTTAAGATTGAAGGCGTTCCTCATGAATTTTCTGTTTTAGAAGGTGTTAAAGAAGATATTGTAACAATACTTCTTAATTTAAAAAAAATAAGAATACAGATGATGACCGATGAACCGCAGACGATTTCTCTTAATATAAAAGGTCCGAAGATAGTAATAGCCGGTGATATAAAAACGCCGTCTCAATTGGAAATTTTAAATCCCGACCAGCAAATAGCAGAGATAACTGATAAAAAAACAAATTTATCAATGGAAATTACCGTTGAAAGAGGTCTCGGATATGTATCAAAAGATGTGTTGCAAAAAGACAAAGTTGATATAGGGGTAATTTCATTGGATGCTATATTTACTCCGATAAGACGGGTGAATTATGAAGTTGAAAATATGCGAGTTGGAAACAGAACCGATTTTAATAGATTAAGAATTGTCATTGAAACAGACGGAACAATAACAGCTCATAAAGCGCTTGAAAAATCAATAGAGATAATGATAAATCAGCTAAAAGCGGTAGTGGGCTTCAAAGAAGAAGAAAAAGAACCTGAATATAAAGAAAAAGACAAAGATAAAGACAAAGAAATTTCTGAAAAAGCGAAAACAAAAGAAGAAGAAAAATTAGACACCGAATTTTTAAAAACAAGAATTGAATCGTTTAATCTTTCAGTGCGAAATATAAACGCTCTTACTAAAGCAAATATAAGAACAGTAGGCGGGCTTGTAAGGAAAAAAGAGGAAGATATTTTAGAAATAGAAGGACTTGGAAAGAAAGGATTGCAGGAAATAAAAAGAACGCTTGGAAATTACGGAATAACGCTCAAATAAAACTAAAAACGCAAAACAATAAAATTCATATCATTGATTTATATTCTTTATTTTAAGTTTTAAGTATGAGACATCATAATAAAAATAAAAAATTTGGACGAGTAACAAAACAGAGAAAAGCGCTCTTAAGGTCTATTTCGCGTTCTTTGATTTTACATGGCAAGATAAAGACGACGGAGACCAAAGCAAAAACTCTTCGTTCATTTGTTGAAAAACTTATTTCAAAAAGCAAGACCGACACTCTTGCGTCGCGTCGCATTATATCAAGCCGTCTTGGCGGAAATAGTGTTGCAACCGTGAAATTATTTGATACACTTGCTCCAAAATATAAAGAGAGAAATGGGGGATATACGAGAATTACAAAAATCAAAACAAGAACGGGGGACGCGGGCAAAGAGGTGATAATAGAATTTGTATAATGAAAAAAATAGAAATAAACGCAGAAGGAGAAAAATTGGGAAGAATTGCGACTAAAGCGGCGTCTTTACTTATGGGCAAAGATAGTGTGTTATACGCGAAAAACAAGATACCGACCGTTGAAGTTGTTATTAAAAATGCGTCAAAACTTAAAATAACAGACGCAAAAAAATCCGGTAAAATTTACACTCATTATACAGGATACCCCGGCGGCTTACAGAAAGAAAAAATGGGAAAACTTATATTGAGAAAAGGCAATAGCGAAGTCATAAAAAAGGCCGTATATGGAATGCTTCCAAGTAATAAATTAAGACCAAAAATGATGAAACAGCTCATTATAGAAGAATAATTTAAAATATCTTATGAAAGAAATAACATTAGAAAAAATAGAAAATAATAAAACGACAGCTCTTAAAAACGGGCAATATATTGAATCTGTCGGAAGAAGAAAATCCGCTATTGCCAGAGTGAGAATTTTTCTTGCTAATAAGTATTCGTTTGAGATAAACGACAGAGATATTAATGATTATTTTAAAATAAATGAATTGCGTAAAAATATAGAAAGAGTGTTTGAATTGGTAAATATTCCGCAAAAGTTTAAAATCACGGTTCATGTTAACGGCGGAGGCGTATCGGCGCAATCAGACGCAATTGTTCTCGGTATATCAAGAACTCTTATTATTTATGACAAAGAACTTAGAGGAATTTTAAAAAAAGAAGGGTATCTTAAACGCGATTCCAGAGAAGTGGAACGAAAGAAGCCTGGACTTAAAAAAGCAAGAAAAGCGTCTCAATGGAGCAAGAGATAAAAAACAAATTTACGCTATTGTGTATTTTTTGAAAGTATTTTAATTTATGGAAAAAAAACAAAAAACAGATAAAAAAAATATTGACAAAGAAGCAGAAATAAATTACGATGATATAGTTTTTGAAAAGAATGAAGATGTGGCGGATATCACTTCTGTGGATATTATAAAAAAATTTAGAGAAAAACTTAAAAAATGCATTGAGGAAAAACAAGAATATCTTGACGGCTGGCAGAGGATAAAAGCCGATTTTATAAATAATAAAAAGAAAGAAGAAGAATCCCGGGCATTGCTTGTATTATTTGCAAAAGAGGGTTTGATATTAGATTTACTTACCACGATTGATAATTTTGATATGGCTTTTGCGAATAAAAATGTTTGGGAGAGCGTTGATAAAAATTGGAGGATTGGCATAGAGCATATATATTCGCAATTACTCGGGATTTTGGAAAATCACGGACTTAAACAATTTAACCCTCTTGAAGAAGAATTTGACCCAATTCGTCATGATTCAGTAGAGACGATAGCCGTAATCAAAAAAGACGATGATAATAAAGTTATTGATGTTATGGGGAAGGGATATATATTTAACGATAAAGTGATTCGCGCGGCAAAAGTAAAAGTTGGTAAATATGAACAAAATAAAAAAGAAGATTAATAGATAATTTATAATAAATATTATGTCAAAATTTTTAGGTATAGATTTAGGCACGACAAATTCAGCAATGGCGATTATTGAAGGCGGCGAGCCGATTATTATAGAAAACGCAGAAGGCGTGAGAACTACTCCATCCATAGTTGCCATTTCAAAAACAAAAGAACGATTAGTCGGATTGATTGCAAAAAGACAAGCGGTAACAAATCCAAAAAATACTATTTTTGGCATAAAGCGATACATTGGACACAGGTTTGAAGACGCCGAAATACAAAAAGACGAAAAAACCGCGCCATTTGATATTTCAAAATCATCCGATGGCGGCGTGCTTGTAAATCTTGGAGGTAAAGAATACAGACCTGAAGAAATATCAGCGATGATTTTACAGAAACTTAAGAATGACGTGGAAGCGCGGCTTGGCTATAAAATAAATGAAGCCGTTATTACAGTCCCGGCATATTTTAATGATTCACAAAGGAAAGCGACAAAAGATGCCGGTAAAATAGCGGGTCTTGATGTAAAAAGGATTATAAATGAACCGACGGCGGCGGCTCTCGCTTATGGTTTTAATAAAAAGAAAGACGAGAAAATAGTCGTCTTTGATTTTGGCGGAGGCACTTTTGATATATCAATTCTTGAAATAGGAGACGGTGTTATAGAAGTAAAATCAACAGACGGAGATTCTCATATGGGAGGAAGAGACATTGACCAAAAAATAATTAAATGGATTGCAAACGAATTCAAGAAAGAAAGCGGTATAAACATAACAACGGATTCGCTTGCTCTTCAACGGCTTGACGAAGCGGCGGAAAAAGCAAAGCATGAACTTTCATCAACAACAGAAACTGAAATAAACATTCCTTTTATAACATCGGATTCATCAGGTCCAAAACACTTATTGCTTAAAATGACAAGAGCGACTCTTGAAGAACTCGCGAGAGAATTTATTGACCGTTCAATAGAGATTACAAACCGCGCGATGAAAGCGTCTCCATTCGGCATAAGCGATATCAATGAAATAATTCTTGTCGGCGGACAGACGCGAATGCCAGCTATTTCAAAAGCCGTAAAAGATTTATTCGGGAAAGAACCGAATAAATCAATTAACCCTGACGAAGTCGTCGCGCTCGGCGCTGCTATTCAGGCGGGAATTATGCAGGGTGATGTAAAAGATGTGCTTTTGCTTGATGTTATTCCGCTTTCGCTCGGTATTGAAACGCTTGGCTCTGTCGCGACAAAATTAATTGATAAAAATTCTACCATTCCAACATCAAAATCGCAGGTTTTCTCAACAGCGATTGACAATCAAACATCGGTTGAAATACATATTGTGCAGGGCGAACGCCCAATGGCGACAGACAATAAAAGTTTGGGAAGATTTATTTTGGACGGCATTCCGCCGTCTCCAAGAGGCGTTCCGCAAATAGAGGTGTCTTTTGATGTTGACGCGAACGGAATTTTGAATGTAAAAGCAAAAGATAAATTAAGCGGCAAAGAACAGTCAATTAAAATTGAAGCAAGCTCGGGATTGACGGAAGCGGATATTGAAAAAATGAAAAAAGACGCGCAAATACATGAGAGCGAGGATGTTAAGAAAAAAGAAACCATAGAAGCGCGCAATTTCGCGGAACAGATTATTTATACAGCGGAAAAAGCTCTTAAAGACGCCGAAGGAAAAATAAGCGAAGATATAAAAAATGGAGTTCAGAATAAAATTGAGGAGCTTAAAAAAGTAAAAGATGGAAACGATACTCAAGCTATTAAATCCGCAAGCGAAGAATTATCAAAAGAAATGCAGAAAATAGGAGAAGCGATAGCAAAAGCTCAACCACAACAGCCGCAAGGCGGGGAACAGACGCAAACGGAAAATAAAGAAGGAAATGTCCGCGAAGCGGAGTTTAAAGAAAAGAAAGATGAAGATAAAAAAGATGACCAAAATTTAAATGACAAATAAAATCTAATTCGCGATAAATTACACATATAAAATAAATCGGACAATTTATTGTCTGATTTTTTTATTCTTTCTTCATTTCATAATTTCATACGATATATCGTATGATTTTTAATACTTGCGCATATAAATAAAATCATGGTCATTAAATCAAAAATCCTTAATAGCGTTGAGTGGCGGTCAATATCGAGAGGGATACTTGATTTTTATTTTTAAATTTGTTATTCTTTATATATAAAAGTAATTTATAATTCTAATTTTATGTCAAAAGATTACTATCAAATTTTAGGAGTTGACAAAAAAGCAAATACTGACGATATAAAGAAAGCGTTTAGAAAACTTGCTCATAAATATCATCCAGACAAAAGAGGCGGAGATGAAGCTAAATTTAAAGAAATCAGCGAGGCATACGGCGTTCTTTCAAATGAAAAAAAAAGACAAGAGTATGACGCGTATGGCAGGGTGTTTAATGAAAGTGGTAAACAAGGAGCCGGAGCGGAGCAAGGTTTCGGAGATTTTGGAGGATTTAACGGCGCGTCAGGTTTTGATTTCTCCGGATTTGCGGGACAAGATTTTGACCTGGGAGACATTTTTGGCGGATTGGGAGACATTTTTGGCGGCGGAAGAAGGCAAAAAGTAAAAAGAGGAAGAGATATTTCAATTGATATTGAAGTGCCTTTTCGCGACGCGATATTCGGCACCGAACGAAAAGTACTTTTAACAAAAGTATCACAATGCTCGGATTGCGGAGGAAGCGGAGCGGAAAAAGGAACAGAAATGGATATATGCAAAAACTGTAACGGAAAAGGCAAAATTCACGAGACCAAAAATTCAATTTTAGGAACCATCACAAGCGTTCGCGAATGTGATAATTGTCATAGCACGGGTAAAGTGCCTAAAGAAAAATGTCATCAATGCAAAGGATACGGCGTTCTGCGAAAAGAAGAAGAAATTAGAATCACAATACCGTCCGGAGTTAATAATGGTGAAATGATACGACTCTCAGGAGGAGGCGAAGCAATTTCAGGCGGAATATCGGGAGATTTATACATAAAACTTCATATAATCTCTGACCCTATATTCAAAAAAGAGGGCAATAATTTAATAACAACTCTTAATGTGAAATTATCAGACGCGCTTCTGGGGAATACTTATACGCTAAAAACTTTAGATGGCGATATTGAAATAAAAATACCAGCAGGCGTTTCATTTGGTGAAATTCTTCGCGTAAAAGGGAAAGGTGTTCCGTCAAGCAGAAATAAAAGGGGAGACCTTTTGATAAAAATAAATATTACGCTTCCAAAAAAACTCTCCAAAAACGCGAAAAAGCTTGTTGATGAGATGAAGAAAGAAGGAATATAAAATCTATATTTGCTATAATTCACTTTAACAAATATTTTTCTGCAGTAAGATATGCAAGCAAATTACATCAATCGTTAACTGAGCAAAAGTTTTTATATGCTATATAATTTATATTATGGAGAAAGCGCAAAATTTATTGATAAGCTCAAAAGATACATTAAATTCTGTTACTAATTTACCTCTTGATACGATTATTTTAATCGCAGTTTTTATAGTTTTGTTCGCGTATGGTTTGCATTACGGCAAATATAAAATAATATCACTTATTCTTTCTCTTTATGTCGCAATACCAGTATTTTCATATTTTCCATATACGCAAATTTTTTCTTTTTTCGCAGAATCAGAAAAAGCTATTTTATATTCTCAAATTGTATTTTTTCTTATAATAGTTGTATTTTTCAATATAATAATAGGGAAATTTATGGTAGAAGAATTTTCGGCGTCAGGTTTTAAGCGATTTATTGATGACGGATTTTTAGCGGCGGCAGGTGGTGGTCTTCTTCTTATGATTTCATATCATATTATTCCAATAACTTTAATTTATGACTTTGCCGCGCCGATTGATATTTTGTTTTTACCCGCAACAATGCTATTTTGGTGGCTTGTTATACCATTTATCATATTATTATTTACATTCAGAAGATAATCTATAAAATATTTTATAGATTTTGAATAATTGCTAAATTAAAGAGTTCTATTCGCAATATCTTTTTTAAGTTTTTCAATAAAAGTTTCTATATTTTGCGAGCCAAAATCTTTTTTATCTCTGCTTTCAACTGTTATTTTTTTTTCGGCAATTTCTTTATCGCCGATAATAAGCATATAGGGAACTTTTTCAATTTTTCCCTGTCGGATTTTTTTGCTAAGCGTTTCGTTTTCATCATTTAGTTCGGCGCGAATATTATTTTCCTCTAATTTTTCAAATATTTCTTTCGCGTAATCTTTATGAGCGTCCGCTATCGGTAAAATCTTAACTTGGACCGGAGAAAGCCACAAAGGAAAAGCTCCGGCAAAATGTTCTATTAAAAATCCGACCATCCTCTCATGCGAGCCAAGCGGAGCGCGATGTATAATATAAGGCATTTTTTCTTTGCCATCTTTATCTATATAAATAAGATTAAATCTTTTCGGCATATATAAATCTAATTGGTCTGTGCCTATTGCGTATTCTTTGCCTATTGCGGATTTGATGACAATATCAGCTTTAGGTCCGTAATGCGCCGCGCCTCCTTCTTCAATAACATACTTTATCTCGGACTTGTCTAATGCCAATTTTGTAAGTTCTTCCGCTTTTTCCCACATTTCATTGTCTCCGTGATATTTATCATTTATATTTTCTTTATTTCTTACGCCAAGCGTAATTCGCCAATCTTTTATACCAAGTATGTCATAATAATATTTGTGCATTTTAAGCACATTTATAAATTCTTCAACTGTTTTTTCCGGTTGCACATATATATGAGCGTCATTTTGACAAAATCCGCGCGTTCTCATCAGTCCATGGAGCGTTCCAGACCGTTCAAATCTATATACGCTTCCGTATTCCGCGAACCGCAGGGGCAGTTCGCGATAACTTCTTGTTTTACTTTTATAAATCATATGCGTATGAGGACAATTCATTGGTTTTAAATAATATTCTTCTCCTTCTATATCAATAGGCGAGTATAAATCTTCCTTAAAATATGGAAGATGTCCTGAAATTTCATATAATTTTTTCTTAGTTATGTGAGGCGTAACTATATGCTGATAGCCGAATTTTTTTTCCGTTTCTTTTGCCCATTTTTCAAGCTCATTACGGATAATAGTTCCCTTTGGCAACCATAGAGGCAGTCCAGCTCCAACTTCATCTGAAAATGTGAAAAGCTCCAATTCTTTGCCGAGTTTTCTATGGTCTCTTTTCTCGGCTTCTTCTTGCATTTTCATATATTCATCAAGTTTTGCTTTATTTTCAAAAGCGACTCCGTAAATTCTTGTAAGCATTTTATTTTTTTCATCTCCTCTCCAATACGCGCCGGCTATACTTGTGAGTTTGAATGCGTTTTGGTCAATTTCTTTCGTTGATGTTATATGTTCTCCCGCGCAAAGGTCAATGAAATCTCCCGACTGATAAAAACTTAATTTTTCTCCGCATTCAATAATTTTATCAATAAGTTCCAATTTATACGGCTCATTTTTGAACTTTTCGCGCGCGTCATATGACGACATTTCAAAATGTTTAAATTCAATATTTTGTTTAATATAATGTTTAATTTTCTTTTCAAGTTTTGGCAGGTCTTCTTTTGTAAGTTTGAATCCATCACTAAATTGAAAGTCGTAATAAAAGCCGTTTTCTATGGTTGGACCTATAGCGAGCTTGGTTTTATTATCCATTTCAAGAACTGCCATAGCGAGAAGATGAGCCAGCGAATGGCGAATGTTATCTATTTTAGAATCTGATTTTTTTGATTTCATTTATTTATTATATCCTTTATATGCCTAAAATACAAAATATTTTTACAAAATTATAACTAAATAGCGCCAAATTGTCCCATATGGGACAGAAGTATGCTGTTTTTTCAACTAACGCCAAATGCTATCGCCATAATACCG
>PFAA01000029.1:0-2819 GCA_002778715.1 Candidatus Campbellbacteria bacterium CG10_big_fil_rev_8_21_14_0_10_35_52 | reverse complement strand
ATTACCGCCGCGTGCTTTATACAGCGAAAAATAGCCAGCTTGTTCTTATGAATATAAAACCCGGCGAGGAAATTGGCGAAGAAACGCACAAACTTGACCAATTTTTAAGATTTGAAAAAGGGAAGGGAATAGCTATTTTAAACGGAGTAGAAAGCGATGTTGGCGACGGGACAGCAGTTGTCGTGCCGGCTGGCGTAAAACATAATTTCATAAATACAGGCGATATTGATTTGAAACTTTACACTATCTATTCGCCGCCAAATCACAGAGATAAAGTAATACATAAGACAAAACAGCAAGCCGATGCAGATGACGAGCATTTTGACGGCATTGCTACGGAATAAAAATAGCCAATTTAGATTTCATTTAACTTTTTTTGATTTTGTTCGCTCTATTTCAGTTAGATATTGTTTTCGCAACCGCGCGTTTTTCGGAGTGATTTCTAAATATTCATCATCAGCCATTATTTCAAGACCCATCTCTATTGTCATAATTTTTGGCGGTATAAGTTTAATAGCGTCATCAGAACCAGCCGCGCGCATATTTGTCAGTTGTTTTCCTTTTGTCGGGTTCACCGTCATCTGTTCGCATTTTGAAGTATTTCCAATAACCATACCTTCATATACCTCAGTGTTTTCTTTTATATAAAGTTCCCCGCGCGTTTGAAGATTTGCAAGCGAATACCCGAGAGTTTTGCCTGTAACTTGCGATATCATTGAACCGACTTCTTTGTGGGATATTTCACCGGCGTATGGTTTATATCCGATAAAATGCGTGGCAAATATTCCTTGTCCTTTTGTGTCAATTACAAATTTGTTTCTATAGCCAAAAAGACCGCGACTTGGACCTTCAAATATCATAAAAGCGCGTCTATCATTTATTTCAATATTTTTTAATTGCGCGCCGCGAATTCCGAGTTTTTCTATTATAATTCCTTGAAATTCTTCAGGAACATCTATCACAACTTCTTCAAATGGCTCATTCTTTTGCCCGTTTATTTCTTTAATTATTACGCGCGGTTGCGATACTTGAAGCTCATAGCCCTCGCGTCTCATATTTTCAAGCAGTATAGCGATATGAAGTTCTCCTCTGCCATAGACCATAAATTTCTCATGGCTTTCCGTGTCAAAGTCAACTTTAAGCCCTACATTAACTTCAAGTTCTTTTTCAAGCCGTTCTTTTATTTGTCTACTTGTTACATATTTTCCTTCTCGTCCGGCAAATGGAGAATTATTTACAAGAAAGGTGAGTTCAATTGTTGGTTCATCAATGGCGATTGATTTAAGAATTGGCGTATCAATATTATCAGTTATAGTGTCGCCTATATAAATATCAGGTATTCCGGCGATAAGTCCTATGTCGCCGGCTTGTATTTCATTTGTTTCAGTTCGCGTAACTCCTTTGAATGTGAATAATTTTGTTATTTTATGTTTGCTATTTTCACCAGATGGTTTTTTTACATAAACAATATCGCCAGATTTTATTTTACCGTTATAGACGCGCGCTATGGCTATTCTGCCCAAAAAATTATCATAAGCAAGATTAAACGGTTGGGCAGTAAGAGGTAAATCGGTTTTATTTAGAGACGCTGGCACTTTTTCAAGTATTATATCTAAAAGTGGAGTCAGGTCTTTACTACTATCTTTTATATCGCGCTTTGCTATACCTTCGCGGCCTATAGCGTATATAACAGGAAAATCAAGCTGTTCATTTGTGGCTCCAAGCTCTACAAAAAGTTCAAATACTTTATTATGCGTTTTTTCCGGATTTGCCGCGTGTTTATCAATTTTATTTATCACCAATATCGGCTTAAGTCCAAGCGCGAGAGATTTTTTGAGCACAAATCTTGTTTGCGGCATTGGTCCCTCTTGGGCGTCAACTATAAGAAGCACGGAATCAATGGAACGCAATATTCGCTCCACTTCCGAGCCAAAATCGGCGTGTCCGGGAGTATCAATAATATTAATTTTTGTATTTTTATACGCAATAGCGGCATTTTTTGAATAAATAGTAATACCGCGCTCCTGTTCAAGTTTGTCCGTGTCCATACTCACACCGCTTTCAACAGCGCCAGTTTGCGTAAGTATAGCGTCGGTAAGGGTAGTTTTGCCGTGGTCAACATGGGCTATGACTGCTATATTTCGTATTTCCATAATTAAAAATAAATCTCCCTTGGGAGATTAAGTTTATAATAACATTATTTTTATAAAAAGTATATTAAAAAATTTCAACAATTTTTTAACCACTATATAAAAAATTATCATTGATACATTGGGGCACGCTGATTTTGGCTTAAAAAGAGATAAAAGGGTCAGGTATTTTTTATTTTAAAAAAAAGAAAAAATATATGAGTTTGGTTTACCAGCGAATAGCAAGTATACTATAATTGTTGTATGTCGCGAGGTTTTGGAAAAAAATCAACAAAAACTGCTTCTCTTGCTTATGGGCGGATTAATCATGGCTCTTTCTCGAAATCCGCGCCAATATTTCAGGATATTAAAAGTCATAGGCAAGGGCTATGCCGAAATTGAACAACAAGCTCTCAAAAACGAAATCGTTGCTTTATATAAATCAAAAATGATAGAACAAAAAGAGAATAGTGACGGATCTTTAACTATCATTTTAACCGAGAACGGCAAAAGAAAAGCTCTAACTTATCAAATTGATGAAATGAAGATTAAAAAAGTTCAAAAATAGGATAAAAAGTGGAGGATTGTTCTTTTTGACATACTGGAAAAGAAAAAGAAAATCAGAGAAGTGTTACGGTATCATCTTAAGAATCTTAATTTTTTTGAATATCAAAAAAGCGTGTTCGTTCA
>PFAA01000008.1 GCA_002778715.1 Candidatus Campbellbacteria bacterium CG10_big_fil_rev_8_21_14_0_10_35_52 | reverse complement strand
TTCGCTTATTCATATTTTTTTCTGTCAGATGGTGGGAAAAAAGAAATCAGTCAAGAGCAAATCGGCAAAAATATAGAAAATATTTTAGAAAGTTTAAGTTTTATTGAAAATTTAGGCGACATTGACGCGAGAAACGGATTTTGGTATGAGTCCTCCGGTATGTTTGGAGAAGGAGGCGTATTTTATTTTAGTTTGCTGGATATGGCGAAAAAAAATCTTTCAGAGAGCGAGCTTGACAATCTTTACAAGCGGATTAAAGAATCAAGAATAATCTCAAGAAATGATATGCGTTTTGCGCGAGAGAAAGAACTTCCCGACCGTATGCAATTTTATAACGGCATATATTCTTTTAGTTCTCGCCGAGATTCAAAAATAATCAAGGAAAATTTAGACAATAAATTATCAACAGACGATTATATATCTAATGACCTTTGGAAATTGGAATATCTCTCCGGTCTTGAAGGAAATTATAAAGAAAGAGATAGATTAAGAGCGCGCAATTGCGAAGAGTTCGGAGAGAGATGCGCGGATGAAAATATGAATATTAAAATAAGAGGCGCCGTGGCGGACGGTAAAAATGACCCTATTCAGTCGGCAAAAGTGGAGATTTTAAGCAAAGACAACGCGGATTTTGTTTTTACGGATAAAGACGGATTATTTGAAATATCAGCAGAAGTGAAAGATATGGAAAAAATCAGAATAAAGGCATCAAAGAGAAATTTCTCGGATGGTATTTCAAGTTTTGTTACTTTGAGTAAAAATAAAAACGAGTATTTTGCAGACACTATTTTTCTTGAAAGTCCTATTGAAATTATCACTATGGACACGGCGCGCAAGACAATAACGGGCAAAGAAAATTATATAAAAGACGGTAATACATTTGTGGTAAAGACAAAACAAAGCATTTATGAGATTCCTTTTAACTCATTGCTAATGCGAAATGGCGCGACATACTTAGGCGAAATTGATGTGTATTTATATGAATTTACCAAAGAAACAATGCCAGATAGTTTGCGCGCCGTTGATACATTTGACCAAGTTATCGGTTATGCGGGTAATCTTATGGAAACATTTGGTATGCCATATATTCAATTTTTTACTCCAGACGGACAGGAGCTTCAAGTTAAAAAAAGAAATCCTATCAATCTTAAATACCGTATCTTCCATATGAAAGACCTGTTTGAAGATTCTTACGGAACACATAAGCCGTTTACCAAAAACGATATGAAATTACTTGTGGATATTTCAAAAGGAAGAGACGGATATCCAATTGACAGGCAGTTTTTGATTGATACGGGACTTTTCAACTTTCCCGCGTGGTGGGTATTTGACAGAAACGCCGGTGTTTGGAATAATGAAGGGATGAGAGTCCTTGATATGGATGGATTGATTGAAACAATATTTTACACTACTCTCGGTCTATAAGACGAACTGGGGTAGAATTTTATTAATTATTAAAAGTAATAAAAAATTTTTATGAATAAAACAAATTTTTTTAATTTATTTGGTCAGAACAAAATTGTTTCTATTATTATTTTAATTATCGCAATAATCGCTGTTGTTTTAACAGTGAGGCAATATACAGGAGCTAATGCTGACCGAATATGCAGTAGAGTTATAGAGAGTGAAAATAGATGTTCAAATGGCAGTTGGAGTGATTGGAGGACGGTGTCGCAAGATGTAAATACAACGACGGATGAAAGAATTTATACCGGGACAAAAGGTATTCAAAGAACAGTGCAATTCAGAACATCTGTACATAATTACAATTGTTCTATCCAAGGAGGCGGAGCAACTCTAATATCGGAAGTCGCGGCATGTCAGATTATTGAAACAAGAGTAACCAAAAACGAAAGCGCGGTAAGCGGAAGCGCGGAAGAGAGCGCTTTGCCAGACGAGTTTGAACCTATAACAACAACAAATGAATTTACGGCTCCTACGACGACAACAGTTACTGAATCGGTTCAATTACGAGAAATAGAAGCCAATTTTATGTGCTCGCTTGATAAAGAAAAATGGACAGAATGCGATAAAGAGATAAGAGTTGCGCGTAAAACAACGCCTATTTATCTAAAAAGTTTTGTTGAAGACGCGACATCATGGACATGGTTTATTGAAAATAATGACAATGCGCCACTTGCCGAGGGGCAGTCAATCGGAACATTGCAGAGTCCGAATTCTGAAATGACTCGTATGGATTTAGAATACGGCGAAGGCAATAAGTTTACAAAAGAAGTTACTCTTAATGTGGAAGGAGTGGACAGATTCGGATTATCGGCAAGCGGTTCCGTCACAAAAATTCTCAATATCACCGTTCTTGATATTAAATTTAAGGAGTTTTAGAGATAAACAAAGCACAAACTAATTCCTAATTCCTAATTCCTAATAAATTACAAATTCCAAATCACAAATTCCAAATTACAAACAAATTATGCGAAAAAATCTCACAAAATTTCTTTTACTCACGATAGCATTCACATTCGCTCTCTCTGTCAATTACATATTCGCCGCGTGGACCGGTCCAATACA
>PFAA01000004.1:2614-2840 GCA_002778715.1 Candidatus Campbellbacteria bacterium CG10_big_fil_rev_8_21_14_0_10_35_52 | reverse complement strand
ATATTCGTATAGTTTTACTATGATAGTTAGTGAGAGTATAAAACCTTTATCATCAATAGTTAGTATATGAAATTTTTATCATTTAGTCAACAATACGATACACAAGTCCGCCTATTTAATCAATGAGTGCAATATGTATGTGAGCTTAGTCGCTTTACAACTACGGAAACTACGGAGGCAATGCCTCCGTAAGTAAAGATAATTTTTTGAGTATTTCGCGCTTTCT
>PFAA01000004.1:0-2601 GCA_002778715.1 Candidatus Campbellbacteria bacterium CG10_big_fil_rev_8_21_14_0_10_35_52 | reverse complement strand
GAAATTAAAAAGAGAATTTTTAGAATATCTTGAAATAGAAAGAGGCAGGAGCTTAAAAACTATTCAAAACTATGACGGGTATTTATCTAAATTTATAAAATTCTCGCAAATAAAAGAACCGCAAAATATTACTGACGAAATTGTCCGTAAATTTCGTCTTTGGCTTAATCGCCAAGAAAGCGGAACAACATCTGAAGGATTTAAAAATACATTAAAAAAGAAAACACAAAACTATTATCTGATAGCGCTTCGCGCTTTTCTCAAATTTCTTCGCAAACGCGGTATTGACTCTTTTTCTCCTGAACGGATAGAGCTTGCGAAGGTTTCCGAACGAGAACTTAATTTAATATCGTCAAATGAACTGGAAAAATTATTATCGGCGCCTGATGGCGCCGATATAAAAAATCTTCGCGATAAAGCCATACTTGAACTTTTTTTTTCAACAGGACTTCGCGTGTCGGAACTTTGCTCATTAAACAACGACATTGACCTTTCAAAAGACGAGTTCTCTGTGCGCGGGAAAGGTGAGAAAATTCGCGTGGTTTTTCTCTCAAATACGGCAAAAGATGCTTTAAAGAAATATTTGGACAAGAGAGTAGATATGGACGAAGCTATGTTTATCCAATTTGGTAAAAATTTAGAACACACAAAATCACTTCGTCTTACTTCCCGTTCAATTGAGCGAATTGTAAAATTCTACGCAATCAAAGCCGGTATTTCCAAAAAAGTAACGCCTCATATTATTCGCCACAGTTTCGCCACCGATCTGCTCCAAAACGGCGCCGACCTTCGTTCTGTGCAAGCGCTTCTCGGACATGCAAATATCGCCACAACGCAGATTTACACGCACATAACAGACAAACACCTTCACGGCATCCACAAAAAATTTCACGGAAAATCTCGTAAAAAATAATATTGTTTTTGCCTATTTTGTTTTTATACTCTCTAAATAAATTTAATCTTCAATTTCTAATTTTCAAAAAATATATTCGCTTAAAAATTTTTAAGCGAGAGAAAACAAAATAAAATCAAGATTGATTCAAAATATAATAAAATACACTGAAAATATCATTTGTAAAAACTTCTCTCGCAAAAGCCCATTTATTGTTATGAATTTTTGTTTATAAATCTTGAGAGCCGCGATTTTTTTCTTGAGGCATTGTTTTCTTTTATAACTCCACCTTTTGCCGCTTTATCAATCGCTTTATACGCTTGAGGCAGTAAAGCGTTTGCTTCGTTTATTTTTTTTTCCACAACAAGTTTTTTTATATCTTTTACAACTCCTCTCATATTCCCAATGCGACGGAGATTAAAAACGCGTTTTCGCGCCGAACTTCTTATTGCCTTTTTTGCCGATGATGTTATTGCCATAATGATTAAGTGTAAAATATTAAATTAAAACTTGATAATTAAATAAAATAACATATGTATTGCGCTAATGCAACAATTCCCAATTTCTAATATCTATCAATTTCTGATTACCAATATCTAATTTCTAATCTTTGAATTACGAAATGCCGTAATAGACTTTTCCGCAGACGCGGCAAAATCACTCACTTTTGGTGATTTTGCGTTTTTTAATATTGTAAAAGCAAAAAGTATCAAATACGAAAGTAAATTTATTTATTGGAAGCGATCCCCGACATTTCCAGACGCAAATGAAATAGATAATATTTTTCTTTAATTCCTGATATACTATTAGTGTTTTCATAACGCAAGTTAAGGTTGTTCATTTGAAGAATCTCAACTCCTGTTATAACAGCATTTTATTAAAGTTTTGTATTTCGTAATTCACAAATTTACACATTCCATTTACATTTACTATATAAAAAATAAAGATTTAAAAAGTATTAATAATTAACACAAAAAACTATGGCTTATACAAAAATAGTATTTAAAAATCCTAAAACTGGTAAAATTGAGGAAGCCCCGGTTGGTTTTTCTTGGACGGTGTTCTTTTTTGGTATATTTCCACCCCTTTTTCGGGGGGACTGGAAATGGTTTATAATAATGATTTTGTTAGCTCTTTTCACATTTGGATTGAGCCACCTTGTGTTTATATTTATTTATAACAAGCTCTATATCAAAGATTTAATTAATGCTGGTTTCAAAGCGAAATCTATCGGATGGGGAACTATTGACGAAGCGTCTCAAAAAATAGGTGTGCGTATTCCTATGCTAAATAGTGGAAGCGAAGCTTCCAAGTTGATGAATGATTTCTATTTCTTATTTCAGTATCATTTTAGATGATTTGATGCGAGTGGTTTCCTACTAAAAATGGGTGAATTTAGGTAGTTTTTAGCATAAATTCACCATAATTTGCAAAAAATAGATGAATTGTGTATAATATTTGTATATGGCAATAACAAAACCTCTAAGAAATAGAATAGAGAACATCAAAGCGGAGTATGATTCCTTGAGCCATTTTTCTTCAGATAAAAACATCAGCGCCTTCTTGGTTTGGCGAGGTAAAATTTCATAATGCCAATTTGGTCCGTAAGAAATCGGTTTTTTTCTTAAATTTATTTTTTGAGCATCAGTGTCCATAAAGCTTTTGTTCTTGGCCGCAAGCACCTTGATTTAGCAATGACTTTTCTTAAT
>PFAA01000011.1 GCA_002778715.1 Candidatus Campbellbacteria bacterium CG10_big_fil_rev_8_21_14_0_10_35_52 | reverse complement strand
CATAAAGCAGTTTATGTTTTATCCACTCAGCCACCTCTCCAATATATTCGCTTTTTCAAAGCTCATATTGTCGCACTCCTTATCAGTCGCGCTATTCGTCTATTTTATAGCAAAGAGTCGCTGTCTTCTTTAGGAACCCTTCTCTTTTTTGCAATAAGAAATATATAAATTATTTCAAGTATTGCGAGCGTATTGATTACGAGAAGTATGATAAACCACCATTTTTGTCCTTTTCTCGCGGATAACCACAAGGCGTATCCTTTCCATGGAAGCACCCACATTATAGCAAATATTAAAAGTATGTTTGTGTTTGAAAATATATCTATCATACGATTAGTATATTAACATATAAATTAATATATTAAAGATGATTATTAATATAAAATAAATTTTTGCAAAAGGGTTATTATTGGTGATATGCTATTGAATAATGAGTGAATTTGCAAAAAATTTTATAATGATTTTTATCGTATTTATAATCGTGCTCATATTATTCGCGGCATTCATATAATTTTATGCTTAAAACAGGATATGAAAAAATTCTCGGCATTGATTTTGGAACAAAAAAAATAGGCATAGCTGTTTCAGGCGGAAAAGGAGAATTTGGACTTCCAAAATGTGTTTTAAAAAATAATAAAGACCTGACACAGAATCTCGCAAAGATTATACAGGAAGAAAATATTTCAGAAATCGTGATAGGAGAATCAATCAATTACAAAGGCGATGAAAATCCAGTGATGGATAATATAAAAAAATTCGCGAATGAAATTAAAAAGAAATTTAATTTGCCGATAAATTTTGAGCCGGAATTTTTAACATCTTCACAGGCAAAAAATATTCAAGGCGACAGTAATATGATAGACGCGTCAGCCGCCGCTTTAATTTTACAGAGTTTTTTGGACAAGAGAAATCATAAAAAAAATTAATTATCAAAAATCTTACAGACGCGGATGTGATTAATATCAATAAGCATTCGTAATAATAAAGATGGCAAACTTTTTAAGAAAAATAAAAATAAATACTCGCGACTTAATGATTAAGTACGCGAAAGGAAACAACACAAAATGGTATCTATCTTTTTTTTCTTTCGCCGAAGCGTCTTTTTTTCCGATACCGCCGGATCTTTTACTTATGGCAATTCTTGGTTCAAGACAAGAACATAGATGGATATATTATTCATTTTTAACTTCAATATGGTCCGTGCTCGGAGGTATTTTTGGTTATATGATAGGGTTTTTGCTTTTTGACAGCGTTGGGCAATGGCTTATTTCATTGTATAATCTCCAAGAATACACATCTGTGGTAAAAGAAATTTTTAATCAAAACGCATTTTGGGCTATTTTTATTTCCGGTTTTACTCCGATTCCGTATAAAGTTTTTACAATCTCCGCCGGATTTTTCGGAATAAATTTATTTATATTTATAATCGCTTCAACAGTTTCCAGATTTCTTCGTTTTTTTATTGTTGGTTTCATTATGAAAGTTTTTGGAAATGATATCAGTGGATTTATTTATAAGTATTTTAATATTCTCACTCTCGTCTTTGCTGTAGGAGTTATTTTGTTTTTTGTTATTATTAAATTTCATTAGTAATTCAAGGTCGTTAAAGAATAATAAATTTCAGAATAAATATTATGGAAACTGTTGTATCAATATTATTTTTTCTTATCGGATTTTTTATTTTAATTAAAGGCGCGGGCGTTTTAGTCAGCGGAGCATCTTCTATAGCGCGAATTTTTAATATATCAAATTGGTTTATAGGTGTTGTGATTGTTGGTATAGGAACATCTATTCCTGAATTAAGTATTAATATTGCCTCTGTGTTTAATGGTAATACAATAGGACTTGGAACAATCATAGGTAGTAATACATTCAATATACTTTTTATACTCGGACTGTCTTCTTTGTTTTATCCAATTGCAATGAAAAGAGAGTGGGTTCTGAAAGATTTTATTTTTAATATTTTAGCTATTGTAGCCGCGTCCACTGTTATAATATTTCCAATTTTTGGAGAAGGTGATTATTTAGGAGTTACTCGTTATGAAGGGGGATTTCTTTTAGGATTTTTCTTTTTATGGATATTTTTTATGTTTCGTAGAAAGCAGGAATTTGAAAGTTCTGGAGATTATAAAATTTTCGTATTTATAACATCTCTTATTATGATTTTCGCGGGAATTATAGGAGTATTTTTAGGCGGAAGATGGGTTGTAGGTGGCGCTGAAACAATCGCAAGACTTTTTGGCGTAAGCGACGCGCTTATAGGTTTAACTATAGTTGCCGTAGGTACATCTTTACCTGAACTTGCCGTCTCTATCACAGCTTTGATAAAAAGAAGAGTTGATATTGCTGTTGGAAACATCGTCGGTTCAAACATCTTTGATTTTTTGGGAATTATCGGGATAACCGCAATGATTAAACCAATTCAAGTATTTTCTTCAGTAAGATTTGATATTGTAGCCACGCTTTTTGCCGCTCTTGCTCTTTTTGCGATGACATTTATAGGAAGAAAATATATTCTCTCAAGGTTTGAGGGATTATTCTTCGTGTCAATGTATTTTTTATATATTTTAATAGCTATATGGAAAGGGTAGATATTGCAAGTTATATGTAGTATAAATATATTAATGATAAAACAGCTCCAACAGTTAGGATTTTCTGATAAAGAGGCGGTAGTGTATATGGCATTTTTAGAGCTGGGCTCAAGCGCGGTGCAGGAAATAGCAAAAAAAGCAGAAATAAAATATGTTTTTCCACCAGAGTTTGTTTAATAAAATAAATTCTGGCGGG
>PFAA01000043.1:7297-8399 GCA_002778715.1 Candidatus Campbellbacteria bacterium CG10_big_fil_rev_8_21_14_0_10_35_52 | reverse complement strand
ATTATTTTTGACGGGGAAAAAATAAAGTTTTTAAGCGAAATGGAGCCGTCAAATTTGCCGTGGAAAGATTTAGATATTGACATAGTGGCGGAATCAACAGGAATTTTTGATAGTTTTGAAAAATCAAAAGCGCATTTGGACGCGGGCGCAAAAAGGGTTGTTATCACCGCGCCGGTAAAAGATTCTCCTCCGCAAGGGATTTCAGGCGAGACGGTTCTTATGGGAGTAAATGAAGACAAGCTTAAAATATGTGATATAAGTTCAAATGGTTCTTGCACAACGAATGCAGGAAGTCCAATACTCGCAATTCTTAATGAGAAAATCGGCATTGAAAAAGCGATTCTAAACACTATTCATAGTTATACGGCGACACAGAATATCGTTGACGCGCCAAATAAGCATAATGTTCGCCGCGGCAGAGCCGCGGCGATAAATATTGTTCCATCCACAACGGGCGCGGCGAGAGCGACCGCAAAAGCAATGCCGGAACTTGAAGGAAAATTTGACGGCATTGCTTTGCGGGTGCCTGTTATTTCCGGCTCAATCGCTGACATTACTTTTATCGCGAAAAAAAATACAAGCATTGATGAAGTGAATGGCGCGCTTGAAAAAGCGGCGAGCGAAGAGAGGTGGAAAGATATTTTTACGACAACAAAAGAGCCGCTCGTTTCATCTGATATTATAGGAAATACTCACGGAGCCATTGCCGACCTTTCTTTTACAAAAGTGGTCGGCGGAAATTTGGTAAAAGTTTTATCGTGGTATGACAATGAAATCGGATACGCCAATACGCTTGTCAAACATATTATTTTAAGCGGGAAGCATATAAAATAATAAATATGAAGATTTTATTCGCGACAGACCATGCAGGATTTAAACTTAAAGAAAAACTTATTCCGTTTGTAAAATCTCTCGGATATGAAGTTGAAGATTGCGGCGCGTATGAATACGATGAAAATGACGATTATCCAGATTCAATATCAAAAGTCGCAAACGATGTGTCAAAAAATCCAGACAATGTAAAAGCCGTAATTCTTGGCGGTTCAGGACAAGGCGAAGCGATTGTCGCTAACAGATATCCAAATGTAAGAGCTATAGTTTT
>PFAA01000043.1:4536-7274 GCA_002778715.1 Candidatus Campbellbacteria bacterium CG10_big_fil_rev_8_21_14_0_10_35_52 | reverse complement strand
TTAGACGAAGAAACTGCTCAAAAAGCCGTAAAACTTTGGCTTGAAACAAAATTTATAGGTGAAGAAAGACATAAACGCAGGATTGCAAAAATAGAGCTGATAACAAAATCAATTTATGATTGAAATAATACCGGCGATTATTCCAAGAAGTTTAGATGATTTGAACAAAAAATATTCTCAAGTCAAACACTTCACGGATATTGTTCAGATTGATGTGATGGATGGTAAATTTGTTCCATCCGTAAGCTGGCCGTATGTAAACAACAATGAAGACAAAGAAAAATCGGTCATAGCGGAAATTGATTTTAATTTTGAGGTGGATTTAATGGTTCTGAATCCCGAAGTCGTTGTCGGAGATTGGATAAAAGCGGGAGCTAAAAGAGTGATTGTCCATATAGAGAGCATCAAAAATTTCTTGGAAATTTTTGATGCTATTTCAGGAAAAGTGGAATTGGGAATAGCCCTTAACACAAATACGCCAAATGAAAGGATATATCAATTGATATGGAAGATAGATTTTATACAATTTATGGGAATTGAGAAAATCGGTTTTCAGGGGCAAAATTTTGATGAAAGAGTTGTGAAAAAAATTACCGATTTGCGCGAAAAGTTTTCAGGAATTATAATAAGCGTTGACGGAGGAGTAAATATTGAAAACGCGCCGCGATTGATAAAAGCAGGAGTAAATCGGCTTGTTTCCGGCTCAGCTATTTTTGAGAGTGGCGATATTGAAGACACTGTTTCAAAATTAAAAAATTAACTTCATCAGCCTATTAGCTTCCACAAGTCAGACCTGTGGAAGCTCCACAGGTCTGACTTGTGGGGGGTTAATAAAATAGACATCTAATGTTGAACATAGTAAAATAAATAAAAATGTCGGACATTCACGATAAAAAAATAAAAGAGCTTGAAATAAAAGCTAATGAAATTCGCCAAAGTATTATTGAAATGCTTACTGAAGCGGGGTCGGGACATACTGCAGGTCCTCTTGGTATGGCGGATATTTTCACCGCTTTATATTTTCATATTTTAAAACATAATCCAAAAAATCCTGATTGGGACGATAGAGACAGATTGATACTTTCAAACGGACATATCGCGCCTGTGCAATATGCCGCTATGGCGCATTCAGGATATTTTCCGCTTGAAGAGCTTAAAACTTTGCGAAAGTTTGGAACAAGACTGCAAGGACATCCCGAAAGAGGGCGGCTTGCTGGTATTGAAAATGTTTCAGGTCCGCTCGGCTCCGGACTTTCGCAAGCGGCTGGAATTGCGTATGGAGCGAAAATGGACGGCAAAAAATTTAGAATTTACTGCTTAATGTCAGACGGCGAGCAGGATGCAGGAAATATTTGGGAAGGAGCGATGTTTATCGGTAAAAATAAACTTTCAAATTTAACCGCTATTATAGACCGTAATAATATTCAGATAAATGGTATGACGGAAGATGTGATGCCCCTTGAGCCGTTGCGCGCAAAATATGAAGCGTTTAATTGGCATGTAATTGATATTGATGGGCATAATATGGAAGAAATTACGGACGCGATTGATAAAGCAAAAGCGATTTACGAAAAGCCGACTCTCATAATAGCGCATACCATACCGGGTAAAGGTATTAAAGATATTGAATTTAATTATATTTGGCATGGAAAATCGCCGACTGCGGAAGAAGCTGAAAAGTTTCTGAAAGAACTCCGCGCGCTTGGAGGAAAAATAAAAAGCGAACATGAATAAATAAAAAATTAAAAACGCGAAATACAAAACGCAAAATATAAAACAAATATGCTAAATAAAAAATTAAAATTAGTTGAAAATATTTTTGACATAAATAGTATAAAACAAAGTCCGACTCGCGATGGTTTTGGCAGAGGTCTTGTTGAAGCGGGAGAAAAGGATGAGAGAATTGTCGCTTTATGCGCCGACCTTTCCGAGTCTACCAGAATGCGCTGGTTTCAGGAGAAATTTCCAAAGCGTTATATTGAGATAGGCGTGGCGGAACAAAATCTTGCTACAGTCGCGTCAGGACTCGCGAATTATGGGAAGATTCCTTTTATCGCTTCATATGCCGTTTTTTCTCCTGGACGAAATAATGAGCAGATAAGAACAACGATTTCGCTTAATAATGTTCCTGTTAAAATTGTCGGCTCTCATGCCGGAGTGTCTGTCGGCCCGGACGGAGCGACACATCAGGCGCTTGAAGATATAGCGCTTATGCGCGTTTTGCCAAATATGACTGTGATTGTTCCTTGCGATGATGAGGAAGCGCGCAAAGCGACATTTGCCGCGGCTTTTACAGATACGCCTGTTTATATTCGTTTAGCAAGAGATAAAAGCCCGGTATTTACTACGACAGAAACGCCGTTTGAAATAGGAAGAGCTGAAATATTGTTTGAATCAAAAAATCCGCAGGCGGCGCTAATCGCTTGCGGAAATCTTGTTCACAACGCGCTATTGGCGGCGGATGATTTGGAGAAAGAAGGAATTGGCGTGATTGTTTTGAATAATCACACGATAAAACCTATGGACGCGAATGCGGTTTTAAGCGCAGCAAAAAAGGCAGGCGCTGTCGTTACGATAGAAGAACATCAGATTGCCGGAGGTATGGGTTCGGCTGTCGCGGAAATATTGTCGCAAGAAAATCCGACCCCGATTGAATTTATAGGAGTGCGTAATCAGTTTGGACAATCCGGGCAACCAAACGAGCTTATTGAACATTATGGTATGGGAGTGGAATCTAT
>PFAA01000043.1:3205-4511 GCA_002778715.1 Candidatus Campbellbacteria bacterium CG10_big_fil_rev_8_21_14_0_10_35_52 | reverse complement strand
TTGTCAATTTGTAATTTTCTGGAGCTTTAGAAAGATACTTTTCAATCTTTTCTTTTGTAAGAAGTCCTTCCCGCGCGCCTATGTATTGAACCACAGACATTGAATTGACAGGGCCCATTATAAGAGCTTCGCGAAGAGTTTTTCCGAGAGCAATAGCCGAAGTAATTGTCGCGGAAAAAGAATCGCCGGCGCCTGTTCTATCAATAGGAGGAGATGGGTCGGGATACATAGGCATTTGCAGCATTTCTTTTCCATCATAAGCGTAAGCGCCTTTTGGTCCGTCTGTTATCACGACAATTTTCGGTCCAAGCGCGCGCGTATTTTCTAATAATTTTTTAATGTCTTTTTCATCTGTTTTTAATATCTTTTGCGCCTCTTGTTTATTGCAAAAGAATAATCCGCAAATTTCGTATATGTCTTTTAATTTTTCAGAGCCGAGACGAATCTGAAATGTGCCGGGTTGAAACGCTAAATTTATTTCAGGATTGTCTTTTATATATTTTGTTATTTTATGATGATATGGAAGAGAATTTTCTCCAAGAGATGACAGATAAATCCATTTTGGCTTTTCTATATTCGGCAATTCATAATCATATTCATAATGTTTAACCAAGATTGTTCTTTCTTCTTCATACCACAACACATAATGATAATTGCTTTTTTTATTAGTATGGATTTTTACAAAGTTTGTATTTACACCTTCTTTATCAAGCGTTTCAATTATTTTTTTTCCGTTATAATCATCTCCTAAATTTGTAACAAGCGCAGATTTAAGTCCCAAGCGGCGCGCGCAAATAGAAGCGTTTGGACTATTTCCAACGGCTGAAATTTCCGTAACGGAATCATATTCAATTTTATCGCCAAAATTCAGGCAAAGATTTGATTTTCTGCCATCATTATCTCTCTTTATAGTAGCGTCATCATCGGAAAGGCGAATGAAAGCGTCAGTGGTGATGTCGCCTATTGCCACAAAGTCAAAATTATTTTTGAAAAACATAATACTTTTATTTTAGCAAGTTATGATTTTTTACGAAACATTGACAAAAGGCCTTAAAAATGCTAATCTAAAATTAGATTTTAATTATTGACATTCTTTTTAAAAAGAAAGGAGACAAAAAAGATGAAAAAAGATGAAAGAGAAAAGATAGATAAAAAATAGATACATTTATTTGTTGGAACAGAAGAATCTGCTGGGAAGCAGATTATATGAAAGGAGAATATTGTTTAGGAGAAAAAGCGGTGATGGAATTCATCGCGAAACTTCTAAAAGAATTTTAATTAAAATTAACATTTTAATTAAAATTAA